>CAZJDP010000080.1:0-3340 GCA_964544805.1 uncultured Candidatus Saccharibacteria bacterium | reverse complement strand
GAGCACCTTAGTGTGTTTTATATTAGGTCGATGCGCACTTGTACAAGTTAGGAATTATTCACAGGAAGTATTTTTGTTTAGCTTTTAGTTTTTGGCTACTAATTTGCTGGCTTTTTGATTGGCCGCCAATTAATAGCGTGAGATACATTATAGGACAAAACTACAAAAAAGTCAATAGCTGTGTTTTAAGACGACAACCATCTCTTGATTTTTGTCAATAAGTTATTATCATCAGGGTTAGTAATAGCTTGTTTTCTCTGTATTCTTTGCATCCTTCTCTGCTTTTTATATTCGATTTTATATTCATTAGATAAGTTTTTTTTAAAAAATTTTTTATTGTGCCTAGCCTTCTTGCCGTTCTTGCGACTCTCTTGTTGATATTCACGCCACTCAGGGATAGACTGTAAAAGTTTTTTTTGACTATGCTCAACAGTGCGTCTATCTCTTTCGTCTAGATCATTGATCATTAATTCCATATCTTCCATTAATGCATCAAATTGCTCCAAGTCCTTCTTTATACCCATTAAACCTCCAGTTAATGTAGTTACTATGTTACATTTGAGACTGGTATACAATCATAATATAAATAGTATAAAATTAATTTATTACTTTCTAAATCTTTAATGTACGCTGGGCTTCGCGCAACTGGGCTCGTTTTTTTAAAACTTGCCGCTTGTCGTATTTTTTTAGACCTTTGGCGGTGGCTATTTCTACTTTAATGAACCGGCCTCTTGTAAGTACTTTAAGCGGGATAATTGTTAAGCCCTGGTCTTTGGCGGCAGTTAGCTCGGCTAGCTGTTTTTTATTAACTAATAGTTTGCGAGCGCGGGTTTGTTGTTCTTCTGGCAGAGCTTGGCGGTTAAAATTGCCGGCAGTAACTGTTGCGTTAAATAGCCACAGTTCGCTGTCTTTAATATTGACGAACGCCCCTCTTAGGTGGCCATGGCCCATTCTTAAAGATTTAGTTTCGGCGCCAGTTAAAACAATTCCAGCAGTGTAGGATTGCCGAATTTCATAGTCGCGGCGGGCGGTTTTATTGGTAATTAAAGCATTCTTAACTAGCTTTTTTGGCTTTGCCATAACTTATATTGTATAGGCCCAATCTGTAACATAAAAATTTTTATTTTATTTTTTATTTACTACTAAGCATGATTAATTGCTGCTAAAGGTTTTTTAAGCAGTTATATTAATAGCTGTGGTTTTTAACTTCGGCCTTGACAGTATCCCATATACTCGGGTCGTTGAACTGGGTTTTTCGCCAATACCACCATTCACCGCCCCAGGTATAAATATCGTCTGTTCCTATTTTTTTAACAAATGTAAAATTCTTATTAATTTGTTTTGGACTCATGGACCTGTTTTGTTCATCTACCGTTAAATCTTTGGTCGCTTTTGGACCCCAAGGTTCTACTTGAAGTTCGTGGACAAAAAAGTCGCGGTCTTTTATAAGCTTAATGGCGGCCGCCCTGGCTCGGTGATACCAAACTGGAGTTGGATAGGTTAGGTAAAAATGGATAGGTGTTTTATCGTTCCAGACTATTCTGTAAACGCTAAAACCGTATTTGTCGGGTACGGGCTGGCCGGCTGGAAAACCATGCTGGTCGCTTAAACTCATATAGACTGGGTGGTTAGGGTCGTTTGCTTTTGCTAAGTTGAATTCTTCAATAAGCCGGTCGGTGCTGGCTGCCCCGGGGCATTCGCCAAACCAAGCGTTCTTGGCCTCGTTTTCTAGCTGATAACTGCTAAGTGCCGGGTGGTTTTTGTAGCGGTTTTGAACAACAGTTATGTAATTGTTTAAAGCTGCTTGCCATTCGTTAGAGCCATAGCCAAGTTCTTTGGCCCAGCTAGGCTGGTGGCACTCTGGCCACCTTGGCTGTCTAAAGCCAAGGCCGAGCGATACTTTTGCTCCCCTTTTAGCGGCTTCGTTCATTTGCCAGTCTAGGTCGTTAAAATTATATTGGCCTTTAATTGCCTCGCTTTCGTCCCAATAGCTCATGAGGCGTAAGTTTTTAAAGCCCATATCGTCTAGTAGCTCCGTATAATTTGCCTGCCAGTCGTTGCCAAGTTCGCGGGCATATTTTATAGAAAAACTGGCGCCATAATTAGGGTTTTTAACTTTTGGCCATAGCAGATCACTTAAATTACTAAGGCCGACTAACAATAAAATAAGCGAAGGAACTGCAATAGCAATAAGCAGCCAGCGGTTTAAGCCCTTTCTTTTTAGGGCTTTTTTAGAACCCTCTTTAATCTTCTGTTTGCGGCTTTTTGGTTTATTCGGCTTTTTAGTGGATGGCATTTTCTTTATTTTACCATAAGCTTGCTTGACAATAACACCTTGTATACTACAATAAAACCAGATATCAAAAACAAAAAGGAACAAATATGCAAAATAGTGAAATAACACCGCATTTTGATGCAGCAACAGAAGGACAAAGCTATATTGGTCCAGATGGCCAAAAAGTTGAGATGAGTTTGTGGCTTACGCCGCAAACTGCTGAATCTGCAGAAGACTCCAAAGAGCGAACCGGTCGCAAGAGCTACTTGCCGATAGACCAAATAAGGCAAGAGCGGGCAGAAGATATCAGCCGGATAGACCAAGAATACGCCCAGGAACAAGTCGTAGAATCGGAAGACGGCTTAAAACTTGGCTTAAGGGTGGTTAATCAGAATGGCAGCGAAGGAACAATTGGCATAATGAGTGCTTGGTCGACCGATGCTAAATGGGAAAATGTCCGGGGTCAGGTTGAAGCGCTGGCTTTAATGCACCCAGGGGTTAAAATAGTCTTCATTGAAACACCGGGAATGGGCGCTTCGGACAGGCTTACTAAAGAAAGAATCGATCAGCTTTCTGAAACGGGCAGCTATATGCCACTAGCTGAACAAATTAGCAGTTGTTTAAAGCAAACAGATTTACAGTTTGATTCGCTGGTTGGCACTAGCGAGGGTGCAAGGACCGTTATTGCCCTTTCGGCAGAATTAAAGGCGCAAAACCCAGACAAGCCCTTAACTGTTGTCAGCATAGACGCCCCAGGAACCGATAAAAGATCGCTAACCAGGTTTGGATATGGCTTTGCTGTCAAAGAAGGCGGCATGCAAAAAAAGGTCAAAGCCAACTCGCCAGATAAGCCAATGGTAGAAGCGCATACAAGTGTTGATACGCCGTTAGGCAACGAAGGCTTTAAGCACTTTAAGGAAAGACAGTATCTACCAAGAGTGAATGCAATGCGAAAAGCTGGCCTAGAAGATGATGTAAAAACTGCCTGCGCGTCCGGAGCAAACATATTTGATTTTCGATCTGGCGCAAGTGCTATCGCCAGCGCTGAGAAAGCAGAAGATTTTG
>CAZJDP010000079.1:0-3396 GCA_964544805.1 uncultured Candidatus Saccharibacteria bacterium | reverse complement strand
GTAACAGACCCCCACCTAAGAAGCATTCACGAAAGATTTCATGGAAACACAAACAGCTAGATTATTAATGCCGACTAGTTATTAGGACAAGCACCGTTCAGGTTATTATTAATGATTCCCGCTGTATTACTACCATCAACCTTAATGTCTTTACATAGCTGATCTGCAATTGCCGCGAACCAAGGCTGCCATGTTTGGTTTTCGTAAGGTATTCGTGCCTTAATTCTTTTAGTTTGATCGTTAATCTTCACATTAACATCTACCTCGGCCTGCACTCCTGTAACTGTCCCGCCTGTTCCACTGGCTGTATCAGAATAGGTTATTGTCGCTGTTTTATCACCGATTACTTGAAAGAAAAACAATCTTGGTGAATCCCCATTACCATCTCCCGGGAATGGATAAGAATCAATTTTAGCTCGGCAAACACCTGAAGAACAATTAACGCCATAAGCAACTGCATTGCCCTGGTTATTGTCCTGTGCTACATCAAAATCACCCAGTCCAACATCGCTGAAATTAGCATTGTTATTCATAGCTGGTATTAAATAAAATATTTCTACTTTTGGAGTGTCGGTATTGTATAAATCCGCCTTACTAACCTCGGCAACCTTAATTATAGGCAATTTTCCAGCCTCTAAGTTAGGTAATGATCGTCTACCCGATAAACCTCCATATACATCGCCGTTGCTTGCTGAAAAAGTAAGGTAAGTGGTGCCTGTTGGCTGGGAATCTTCAAAGCTCCAGGTTTCATATGCACCTAAAGTTTTTTGAGCAACTGATGGAGTAACATTCCAAGTAATACATGTAATCTGTGGTCCTCCGTTGCTTGTTAGATTAGGGGCTACATAACCCGAAGGGTTAGCATCGCCGCATCCTGCTTTAGTTGCTGGATTTTCATTAGCCGCCAGTTTTGCTGATATATATTCTTTTACGCTGTTTACTCCAGATTCTGCAGCAAGATGGGCTTCTTGTGAAATATTTTTATCTAGTGCTGCCCTTTGATCTCTTCTTGCTAGTGTTGCAAAGCCAACGGCAATTAATGAAATAACAACAATAAATACCATTGCAAACATTATTGCCGAAGCGCCAGACTGATTTAGTTTTTTTGGTATATACATTTTTGTATTAAAGCCTTTGTCTTACACTATTATTATATTGAACAACGGAACAAAAGTCACCACCCCTTAAAGTAGGAAGACAGTCTTTAGCAATATCAGCATCCACAAACATATCTTGAGTACCTGATCTAAAATCTGTTTTTACGGTAGATGTGTTGCCGCTTGAACTACTAATTTCAATACTTTTTACAAAACCATTAGCTGGAAGTAGATTCGCCCCAGTATTAATTATATTGGCTGCTGAAGCTGGTGCTAAAGCGGTATCTGTACAGTTACCTTCTTCCCCCTTAAATAAACCATAATTAAGCGGAGAGTCATTCACCGAATTCCTCCACGCATACATAATATTATTTGAAAGACAAATCCACCTAAGGTCCGCACCATTGTCCTTAACTGTAGGGGTTGCGCTTCCGTAATTGATATCCCTGGAAATTTCCTCATGAAAACCCCTAGATGCACTATTGAGCTGAGAAATATAACTGGCTTTCTGATACTGCTTTCCCATGCCTATTACAACTGCCATCACCAACATCATAGCCATAGAAAATATAGAAATAGCTATCATTATTTCAATTATGGTGAATCCTTTGGAGCCAATACGACTATAGCCCATAGTAAACCTCAAGTCTTTCCTGCAAACCCTTAACACTATCCCAGGAAACTTCTATTTTATAGTCACAATAAATTGATAAGTTTGTGCAATTATTACCCAAGAAGTAGGTTTTAATTTTATAGTTTGCGCCATAAATATCAGATGAAAAGTCACACTCATTATTATTCAAAGCCGTTACAATTACATTGTCGATCTTAGTATTATCAAGTGTATTGGGCTTGAGGCACCTGTGACTTGCAACACCATTTTCAATACTATTACGAACATTAACTGTATTTTGATTAACATATTGGCGTAAGTATTCTACCTGCTGATTAGCCAGAAGCTGAGCTTGGTATCTTTCTTTGTTGGCAAGAATAGATTGATTACTTCTGTTAACAGTAGCATAGCCTGTACCTACTGCAAACGCCAGAACTGATATTGCAATAAGCACCTCTACAATAGTGTCACCAGCTTGCTTTTTGAGGTTTAATTCTGCTATTGACATGCCGGATCCTCCAAAATCATATCAACTGTTAAGCCAGAACCTTTGCCAATAACTAAACTACCTTTTTTGTAGCCTTCAAAGCAAAGTTTTAATCCATTATCTCTATAATATCCAACCCAAAAATCATCAGGTGAATTAATCGGGTTATTATCGATATAGTAATTTCTCAGTGCCACCTGTTGACCGTTGTCGGTTCCATTATTTAATCCATTAAGTATTAAAGAAAAACCAGTGGGCCACTCAGATTGACTACCACCAGGACTATAAGTATAAAATTTTGTATATTCCAGCCCACCCGGTAAACTCAAGTATTGCTCGTTGTTATTGCCTATCTCTACATCTGATTCAAAAGTTGCCGCTGGATTACTACGGTCGATTACAATGTTCTCAACTCTCATTATATTATTACCTTTATCGCAAGGCTGGCGATAGGATGCATCCGCCACATAACCTGGCCGAGGTGTCATCGAATTATCATAAATAACATTCTTACAGAAAGACAAACGCTTACCGGCAATTACTATATTAGTACTATCTCCATTGCCAGAAGATGGAAAATAGCCGTTTTCTACATCATCAATAGTATTTTGCACCATCTGCTGAAGTTGGCGCATACTATCTTGGTATCTAACTTTTTCTATTTGCCCTCTTATAAGTAAGCTAGTGCTAACAAAAAGCATTCCGGTTACTGCTAAAACTATTAAAGCCTCTACAATGGTGAAGCCCTTTTGTTCCCGAATATTTTTTATTTTATAACTCATGTTATTTTCTTTATAATTTGCACCCTATAACTACTGTAAATTATAGCATAAGCGGTAAAAAGTATACAGAAAACAGTTTTTAGCTAATAGATAGCGAAATTTACCACGAAGCATAAAATATAGAAATATCAACTGCAGGTGTTAGGTGTTGGTTTTTAGGAATTGGACCATAGGCTTTAGGCTTTAGGCTTTAGACTTTAGACCTTGGACCATATTTGGTGGAAGTTAGAATATATAGAATATTGATTTTTGATTTTGGATATTCTATCAAACCATAGATTCCAGACTTGGGTCCGGGCCTGAAAAATATAAATTAATTTAGATATTGTAAAACTTATCATAGCTAAGGGAAAAAAGTTGTCTAAAGTCTCGCTCTTCTTAAGGTATTAAAAGCGGGACAAGTTCTTTTTGTGACTT
>CAZJDP010000078.1:0-3477 GCA_964544805.1 uncultured Candidatus Saccharibacteria bacterium | reverse complement strand
AACCTAAGAGTGCTCGATTTGCCAGCAGCGAAGCAGCAACTACCTGGACGGATATCAGCAATAAAATACTAGATTCATACGCAATCAGGCCTAAAAACTAAGCTGCAGAGGTGGTATAATTATGAACATATTAGAAAAAATCAAAAAGGATTTCTATGACAAATATTAATCTGGTAAGCCAATCATCTGCAATAGAGGCAATTTTTTTGCTAGGCTTGCTTGGCTTTGCCGTAAGCATGCTAATTACTCCCATATATACCTTTGTAGCCTATAAGTACGAATGGTGGAAAAGGCCTAGAACAACAACTTTAACAGGCGAAAAGGCAACTGAATTTCAAAAACTGCATGCTGCTAAGCACAAAAGACATATACCGACTATGGCTGGGTTAATTATGCTTGTTGCCGTGCTACTAGTAACCGCACTATTTAACCTGTCGCGAGAGCAAACATGGCTGCCGTTGGCCGCTATGGCTATGGCCGGAGCTGTGGGCTTGCTTGATGATTACATTAACATTAAAGGCGATGGTAAGGGAGTCGCCGGCCTTAGAAGTAAAATTAAGTTTTTACTGATTGCCGGAGTAGCGTTTGTTTGCGGTTGGTGGTTTTTTGCCAAGCTCGATGTCAATTCATTTTATTTTCCTGGACTTGGCGATATTACAATCGGCTGGTTAATTATTCCGTTGTTTATGTTAGTAGTTATTTCAACAGCCAATGCAGTTAACATATCAGACGGCCTGGATGGTTTGGCGGGCGGTCTACTAGCTACTGCATTTGGCGCTTACGCAGTTATAGCCTTATTACAGGGAAGATACGGGGTGGCAGCTTTTTGTATGACCGTAGTTGGGTCTCTGCTGGCTTATGTTTGGTTTAATATTTACCCGGCAAGATTTTTTATGGGCGATGTTGGCAGCTTTGCGCTTGGTATGGCCCTGGGCGTAGTGGCTATGATAACCGACACATTAGTTCTTTTGCCGATTATTGGCCTAGTGTTTGTGGCAGAAGCCGGTTCGGTAGTCTTGCAAACCATATCTAAAAAAACTCGTAATGGTAAAAAAATCTTTCGTATTTCTCCAGTACATCATCATTTTGAAGCTATCGGCTGGCCTGAAACTAAAGTAACAATGCGTTTTTGGGTAATTGGACAGATAGTAGCAGTAACCGGAATTGTTATTGCAATTCTAGGAGGTTTTATTGAATGATTTTAGGCCAGAGATTTAGAGCTGGCAGTAATCGGTACGATGACGAAAACCGACAGTTGATTCGTAAGCATCGGCCAGATTACATGATTCTTATTTTATCTTTATTAATGCTGGCAGCAGGCCTGGTGGTAATGTATGCTATTAGCCCGGCATTAGCGGCCCAGGGCGGCAATGTCAGCGATAACTACTTTGTTGCCAGGCAATTTGTAGCAATTTTACTAGGAATTGGTATATTTTTCTTGGTTTCAAGAATTCAAATTTCAAAATGGAAACAGTGGTCAAAAGTTTTGCTTGTTATTGTTTTAGTTGCCAGCTTAATTGCTGTTTTTGACGGTGGAGGCAGGGAAGGCTTAAGATGGATTCAGTTTGGCTTCTTTTCTTTTCAGCCGGTAGAGTTCTTAAAATTTGTTGTTATAGTCAGCCTGGCTGGTTATCTTAGCAAGCTGCAAAATGAAGGGCAAATTACAGACTTTAAGAGCCTTAAGCCGGTTTTGTTTATTAGCGCGATTATTGCTTTTGTGGTGGTGATTTTACAAAGAGATTTGGGTTCTGCAGTAGTATTAGCATCAATAGTAGGAGCAATGATATTTGCTGCCGGTTTCCCCATGAAAAAGTTACTAATATTAGCTGCGGTAGCACTAACCATGATTGTTTTAGCTATTAGCAGCACACCTTATCGCCGAGACCGGTTTATGACATTCATGAATCCGGAGAGAGACTGTCAAAACGATGGCTATCATGCCTGCCAGGCTTTAATTGCTGTAGGTTCAGGCGGTTTAGTCGGCTTAGGCCTGGGTAGAAGCGTACAAGCTTATGGCTACTTGCCAGAAGCCGAAAATGATTCAATATTTGCAATATTTGCTGAAAAATTTGGTTTCATTGGCGTTGTTATCTTAATAGGTATTTTAGGGGCGCTGCTACTTAGGTTATTAAATATTATGCAAAGAGCTCCTAATAGCTATGCCCAGCTTATTGTTGCAGGTGTATTTACCTGGCTGGCGGTTCAGTCCTTTATTAACATTGCCGCAATGGTCGGGCTAATACCGCTCAAGGGCATTACTTTGCCGTTCATTAGCTACGGCGGCACCAGCTTGGTATTTGCCATGGCAGCTTTAGGGCTAGTTTTTAATATTTCTTATTACACCAGCATGAGAGAACCGGCCAAAGTGTCTAAAGAAATATTTGCTAGTAATCGTGGAAAATCTGCGTTTGGCAGCCGGATATCTTAAGTATATGAAAGAAAATAAAACAAAAATTATAGTCTCGGGTGGAGGAACTGCTGGTCATGTTACGCCGCTGCTTTCTATATCCGAAGAAATTAGCCGCCAGAACCCCGATGTTATTATTCGTTTTGTCGGTCAAAGAGCAGATTTTCGGAGCAGGTCGTTGGTTGAAAAATGTTCAGCTATAGATAAATCTTATTTAATTACTACAGGCAAACTTCGCCGCTTTCATGGCAGGGGACTGGTCTGGTATATAATGCACCCGACTATAATATTCCACAATGTAGTCGATGCTTTTAAGCTGCTTGTTGGTATAGTTCAGAGTCTAATTATTTTGATAAAGTGGCGGCCGGCGGTTGTATTTATCAAGGGCGGGTTCGTAGGATTGCCAGTCGGGCTGGCAGCAGCTTTTTTAAGAATAAAAATAGTTACCCATGATAGCGACGCAGTACCTGGCTTAACCAACAGAATATTATCTAAATTTGCCAGCGTTAGCGCAGTTTCTTTACCGGTTAAATATTATAAAAAATACTACAACCTAACTAAAATGGTGCAAACAGGCGTGCCAATTAATCAAAAATTTTTTGAAAAAAAACTGTCGACCAAGGCCCTAAAAGAAAACTTAAATATTCCTACCGGCAGTAGAGTATTATGCATAATAGGCGGCAGTTTAGGTGCGGTAAGAATGAACAATGCCGTAATCAATATTTTACCAATGCTATTAAAAAACGAGCCTGAACTTAAGGTTCTTTGGTCAACTGGCGAGCATCAATATAACGACCTTAAAAAAGCAATACGAAGCCTAGGCCTTAGCAGCCAGGTAATTATACAGCCCTTTTTTAATAATATAGATGAAATTTTTAGAGTGGCAGATTTGGTAATATCTAGAGCCGGAGCTACCACAATAGCCGAGCTTGCCGCTTTAGAAAAAGCCTGTATTTTTATCCCAAATCCTGTTTTAACCGGCGGGCATCAAACTAAGAATGCCTTAGTTTTAGAACAAACAAGGCCGCGGCTATTATTAGCGAACAACAGCTTGAAAAAAATAGCGATTA
>CAZJDP010000077.1:0-3494 GCA_964544805.1 uncultured Candidatus Saccharibacteria bacterium | reverse complement strand
TAGAAAGAGCAAATACTTCAGAAGGTTTTGGCAAAGACGCAGCCTATTATCTCTCTGGCGCCAGCCTTTTTTAAAATTTTAGAAACAAAAGCTATTGTTGTGCCAGTAGTGGCTATATCATCTATTAAAAGAATTTTAGATCCTTTAATGCGCTGTGGGTTATCTACTGCATAATAGTTTTTGATGGCCTTTAACCTATCGGCTTTATTTAAATTATGTAATGGCTGGCTGCTAGTTCTATTAATTAGTTTCTGGTAACGAAGTTTTCTAAGTTTGGCGAAATTTTTAGTAATTAAATAGGCATGATCATACCCATTTTGCCGGATTCTTTTACCTGTTGTCGGCACCCAGGTAACTATAAAATCTTGATTAAAAATTGGTAAATCGTCATGCATGTAACGGGCAATTTCTGCTGCTGCAGCTCTTTTTGTTTCAAATTTATACTGCAGCAAATAATCTTTAACAGCACCTTCATATTTATTGATACAAAATACTTGGTTGGGCGAAAACTTGGTTGTGTGCTTGATGCAAGGCTGGTGTGTCTTGGTCGCTTTCTGACAAACAAAGCAGATACTGCCAAGTTTTGGAATAGAGTTGTAACACCCCGGGCAAAGCAAATAATTTTCTAGCCCGCATTCAATACAATATTCTGGAGCAATAATATTTAAAATTTTTTCAATTGGATTCATGTTGTATAAATTATGTTGTTAAGCAGGCTACAATGTATTGCTCTTATCTATTATTATCAGATATACTTCTAGCACACACAAAAATATTTTAAAACTAAAAACGGTAGATTTAAAATAAATCGTGGAGGGTAATAATGGCACGACGCTCAGCAAATGATGATGATTTGCTTATGGAAGATGAATTAACTGCTGCTTTTTTGGGTGAGGAAGAGCTAGGTGCGGTTGAAAATGTACCACAAGTACAACAAGAAGAATGGGATGAAGAAGAAGCTGTTCCAGGACAACTAGCAATAGATGTTTACGAAACAAAAGAAAAGTTGGTAGTTAAGGCTCGAACAGCCGGTGTTAACAAGAATGACTTAGATGTCAGTATTGCCGACAACACGCTAACTATAAGAGGTACTCTAAATGCTGGCTATGAAGAAGATGTAGAAAATTATCATCTTCAGGAATGCTATTGGGGTGAATTTTCTAGGAGCTATGTTTTGCCAGTGCAGGTTAAAGAAGATGAAATTGAAGCCGTGCTAAAAGACGGCGTCCTAACTATAAGCTTTACTAAGGTTAAGCAAGACAGCGTTAAGAAGATTCAAATTCTTTAAGTAACAAAACAGTTTTTAAAATACCCGCAAATTCGCGGGTATTTTTTTTGTTGTTACATTAGCAACAATAACTATTCGTACCTAAGCGACTGGATAGGGTCTTTTCGAGCTGCTTGAATAGCTGGTGCCATTCCAAAAATTATGCCCACAATAATAGATACTGCGCTGGCTAGTATGATTGTCCCAAAAGATACTACTGGGTTCAAGTTGGTCCATATTTTAATAAAGTAGGTAATAAGCAGCGACCCCAAAACTCCGATAATGCCGCCGACAATACTTATAACAGTAGCTTCGACCAAAAACTGGCTTAATATTTGTTGGTTGGTTGCTCCAACTGCTTTTCTAACGCCAATTTCTCTGGTTCGTTCGCTTACGCCAACAAGCATAATGTTCATTATTCCTATGCCGCCAACAATTAGCGAGGTGCTGGCAATGGCTACAATAAAGGATGTCAACTGAGACATTGTTTTGTTAGCAGCCGCCAAATAATCTTCTTTTTTAAGAATAGTAAAATCCTCTTGGTTGGCATGGCCGGCAAGCAGTGTCTTTTTAATATTATCGGCAACTTGGCTGGGGTTGTCGGCCGGGTTCAATTTAACGAATATTTCATTAATTTGTCCAGCATTGCCACTCAATTTTTTAGCCATGCCATAAGGCATAAAAACAAAATTATTTATGTTGTCAGACAAAGTTAAGCTGCTTTCTTTGAATGGCTGCAAAATGCCCCTTACTACAAACACTTCGCCCCTAATTGTCATGGTTTGGCCGATCGGGTCTCTTATGGTAAATAAATCTTCGGCAACATTACGCCCCAAGACAACCGTATTTCGTTCATTATCGTCCGGTCCAAAAAAGTCGCCATAATCTACTTTGTCTCCAATAACTTGTTGAATATCTCCGGTAACACCGACAATTCGGGCATTTGAGTAATTCTGCTCAGAATCTGTACTAATAACGCCTCCAATTTGCATAGACGGGACAACCGCACTAACACCTTGTATGGACTTAATATTTTCAATATCTTTTTCGGTTAAGGTGCTAACACCTTGTTGGGCATTAGGGTTAAAGTTGGTAACTGCTCCAGTTGCCGGATCATGCGCAAACGATTTTCCGGGCTTAATAGTTATTACTTCTTCTCCAAACTGATTAATTTGGTCGACAACTTGTTTTCTTATTCCGTCGGCAATGCCGACGGTGGTTACTACGCTGGCTACGCCAATAACAACACCGAGCATTGTTAAGAAACTTCTAGTTTTAGAGGCTTTAATACTGGTAAAAGCCATTCTTATATTAGTGTTAATCACTTGGTTTTACCTTTCTTTAGCCTAGTCTTTGTCTTTTTTGCTTTTTTAACTACAACTTCTTGCTTACTCTTAGCTTCCTCGGCTAATTCCTCTTGGGCTGCTGCTGCTTGATCTTCTTTGGTTAGCCTGTCAAGGTCTACAATTTCATTCTTTTTAAGCGGTTTGTCTTCTACGACTGCTCCGTCGCGCATATAAACAATTCTACTAGCATAAGCAGTCAAGTCTGGATTATGAGTAACCATGATAATTGTATTTCCGGCAGCGTGAATTTCTTTTAGCATATCCATAATAGATTCGCTGCTGGCGCTGTCTAAATTGCCCGTCGGCTCGTCGGCAATTATTAAGCTTGGCCTATTAATAAGAGCTCGGGCAATAGCAACCCGTTGAATTTGCCCGCCGCTTAATTGGTGGGGCAGGTAATATTCACGGTTTTGCAGGCCGATTTTTTGCAGCATATTTGATGCTTTTTTATACCTGCTAATTTTTAAAATCCCTTTGTAGGCAAGCGGTAAAGATACATTTTCCAGAACGGTCATGGTCCCTATTAGGTTAAAATTTTGAAAGATAAAACCAAAATTATCACGCCTAATTTTTGCTCTTCTTCTAGACCGCAGCCTGGAAACATCTCTTTCGTTTAAATAGTATTTGCCTTGTGTGCAACGGTCTAGCAGGCCAATAATATTTAGCAGCGTGCTTTTACCCGATCCGCTGGCTCCCATGACGGCAATAAATTCACCTTTATTTACTTCTAGGCTTACTTCATCAAGGGCAATAGTGGTTGCATCGCCGAAACCATATACCTTGCTGATGTTGTCTAATTTTATTAATGACATTTATAAAATTTTACCCTTTATAAGATATAATTAGCAAGTTATATAACAAAAAAATTTGGAGGGGTCGCC
>CAZJDP010000076.1:0-3566 GCA_964544805.1 uncultured Candidatus Saccharibacteria bacterium | reverse complement strand
ATAAATTTTAATTAGATATGTGACCAAAATCACAAATTATGCAAGAAACCAAGAACATTCGAAACATTGCTATTATTGCCCATGTCGACCATGGTAAAACTACTATTGTCGATGCGCTTCTTAAGCAAACAAAAGTTTTTAGGGACAACCAGGCCGAAATGACCCAATCGTTAATTTTAGACAGCAATGACCAGGAGCGGGAACGTGGAATTACCATAAAAGCTAAGCAAACAGCTATAAATTATGGTGATTATAGAATAAACATTGTTGATACGCCCGGACATGCAGATTTTAGCGGCGAAGTAGAAAGAACAATTAATATGGCTGACGGCTGCCTTTTAATTGTTGATGCCAAAGAAGGCCCCATGCCCCAAACTAAGTTTGTTCTAAAAAAAGCATTAGATAACAATTTAATACCAATTGTCATAATTAATAAAATTGATAAGTCTGATGCCGATATTGCCCGAGTAGAAGACGAAACCGCCAATTTATTCTTAGAACTAGCCAAAAACGAAGAGCAGCTTCATTACAAAACTATCTACGCCATTGGCAAAGACGGCAAATCTTGGGATGCTGTGCCAGCTACTATAGACGATACAGCTACTATGGAGCCGGTTTTAGAAACAATTATAAATACTGTACCGTGTCCTAGCGGCAATGCCAGCGAACCTTACCATATGCTAGTAACCGCTCTGGAATGGGATAACTTTTTAGGAAAATACGCCATTGGTAGAATTTCGGACGGCCAAATTAAAGCAAATGATATAGTAAAAATTATGAGCCAAGACGGTTCGGTAAAAACGGGTAAAATAGATAAAATTTTTAAAAGCCAAGGCCTGCAAAAAAGCCAAATTGATTTAGCTATTGCCGGGGATATAGTATCTGTAACAGGTTTGGCAGATGCCAAAATTGGCGATACCATTGCTGCCGAGAATTTTACTGGAACGGTAGAAACTATCAATATAGAAGAACCAACAATCAAAATTTCCCTTCAGCCTAATTCTTCTCCTTTTAAGGGTACAGAAGCTAAGTTTAGCACTAGTCGGCAGATTGCTGACAGGCTAAAAAAAGAGCTGGAAACCAACATAGGCCTAAAGGTAGAAGAACATGGCATTGGATTTTTAATTAGCGGCCGGGGCGAACTGCACCTAAGCGTTTTAATAGAATCTATGCGCCGCGAAGGATTCGAATTTGAAGTTGGCAGGCCGACCGTAGTTACTAAAATAATTGACGGCCAAGAACATGAACCTTATGAACAAGTAACCGTTATTGTCGACGATGCCTTTGTGGGCACCGTGCAATCAATTTTTGGCCTAAGGCGGGCCGAGCAGGTCTACCAAGAAATTTTAGGCAATGGCCAGACTCAAATAGAATACAAAATAGCAACTAGAGCGCTTATAGGCATATCGAACGAAATTCTGACAGGCACCAAGGGAACAGCCCAAGTTTATTCATTATTCGATTCCTACCAGCCTATTACCGTCAAATTAAATAAAACCCGGGGCGGCGCACTTGTAGCCTGGGAATCTGGTGCAGCTACCGCATATTCTTTGCAATCGGCCGAAGACAGAGGCATTATTTTTATCAAGCCCGGTGAAAAGGTCTATGCCGGCCAAGTTGTTGGCTTAAACAACCGTAATGACGATTTAGAAATTAATATTGTTAAAGAAAAGCATTTAACAAATATGCGCTCAAAAAGCAGCGATGGCACAGTACAGCTAACTCCGCCGCTTGAACTTAGCCTAGAGCAATCACTAGATTTTATCGAAGAAGATGAACTTCTAGAAGTAACACCCGAATCACTTCGCATAAGAAAAAAAGAACTTGACCACAACAAAAGAAAAAGAGCCGCAAAAAAAGATAAATAAGCTAAATTTAACCTTTATAATAAATATTAATGTCAACCGAAAATCATTATTTTGTTAATAGAAAACAAGCTGGGTTGTTAATTGCGCAAAAATTATTCACTAAATACCGCTATGAAGACACTATTGTTTTAGCGCTTTCCAGCGGTTCGGTACTGGTGGGTGCCGAGATAGCCAAATCGCTTCATTCTTTAATTGCTATTTTAATGGTTAAAGATATTTATTTGCCAGACGGTAAAACAATTATTGGCAGCATTAATGCCAGCGGCGGCTTTGTCTATAACAATAATTTTTCGGCCGGCGAACTAGAAGAGCTAGATACTGAATATCGTGGCTTTATTGAAGAATCTAAAAGAACCGCTTTTCATGAACTTAATGTAGCCCTAGGCCAAGGCGGTGAAATAAATGAAAATTATTTTAGGCACAGAGTTGTTATTGTTGTCAGCGACGGTGCTCTTAACGGAACCGCTTTTGATATGGCTTATGATTATCTTAAAAAAATTGCAATTCAAAAGCTTATTATGGTTACGCCCTTAGCTTCTGTCCAGGCAATAGATAGAATGCACATTTTAGCCGACGAACTTATTTGTTTAAACCCTGTAGAAACTGCATTAGAAGTCAATCATTATTACAATGACAATATTATGCCGACCAATCAGGAAACGGTAGAAATACTAAACAATATTATTATTAATTGGAACCAAACTAGGGCAAAGTAGTTTTTTGCTTAGTGTTTTTTCTTTTAACTTTGCGAACAACAGGTTTTAAGCTATCAACAAAATGGAAAAACTGGTTTCTGTTAACATCTGCAAAATCTGCCAGAGGCTTACTCTTTAAATCGAACCTTATAGCAGCCAGCCGCAATATAAAAGTAATAGCAATTGCTACAACAGCAGCTACTTGAGCATTTATTTTAAATTGCGTTCCCAGCATTAAAAAAATTACTATTCCTATTAAAGCCGCCAGGGCATAATACTGGCCAGGAAAGAAAATTACAGGCTCCCGCCTAATAAGAACATCTCGTATCATGCCACCGCCTATGGCGCTGGAAAAACCCACTAAAATAGCGGCCATTACTCCTAGGCCGGCGTTTAATGTCATTTGAGCGCCAATTATCCCGTAAATACCAAGGCCAAGGGCGTCGGCAGTATAGAACAAGACATTAAATTTTTTAACAACATGATAGGCAAACGAACCAACTAAAATTGCATAGAAAACAGCCAAAATAAATTGCGGAGATTGTATAAAAAGCACCGGGCCTTGCTGCAAAAATATACCATCGCGGATCAAGCCGCCGCCTGCACCGGTTATTAATGCTAAAATGCCAACGCCAATAAGGTCATAACCCCTTTTTGTAGCTAAAATAACTCCTGTTAGGGCAAATAAAAAGGTGGCTAATAAATTGTAAATTAAAGGAAAGTCAAATTGGCCGACAAGTTTAGTTGTCTCACCAAAAAACGATAAACCTAAATTATATTCCATTAAAGTTAATTTTATATATCTTACTTAAGCTTATCAAATCTTTTATATATATTGTTTTGGCCTACCAATAAATATTTACTATAATACTTAGTTGATAGGGGTGTAGTGTCAGTGGCTAGCACGCAGGTCTCCAAAACCTGAAGGTCGGGTTCAAATCCTGGCACCCCTGCCAAAAAAGACAATGAATATTTAAGTGGTTCGTTATTAAACGAGCCATTT
>CAZJDP010000075.1:0-3571 GCA_964544805.1 uncultured Candidatus Saccharibacteria bacterium | reverse complement strand
AATTCTTTGTGATTGAAAATGCTATTTTTGAAAAATATAAAGATCAAATTAAATTTACTTTCAGACACTACCCTCTAGACTCTATCCACCCTAATGCTCGTGCCGCTCATCGAGCAGCCGAAGCAGCCGGAGTACAAGGAAAGTTTTTTGAAATGCATGACCTGCTTTACAAGAATCAAAGCAGCTGGTCTGAATCATCTAATGCTAAAACTATTTTTGAATCATATGCCGAACAATTAGGCCTAGATTTAAATAAATTTAAAGCCGACTATGAAAGTCAAAGCGTCAATTCAACCATTAATGCCGACAAAAATGAGGGAACCAATAAAGGAGTTCAAGGAACGCCAACTTATTTCATTAATGGTAAAAAATTAGATAACAAAGATTTGTCTTCAGTTGATTCTTTTAGTAAAGTTATTGACCAATATTTAAATCAATAAATAATAAAATTTTGCCAATCTGGTTTTAGCACCTCAACTTGTAAGTTTTTTGTTCCCGAAGAAACAGTCCTTATAGGTATGTTCATTTTTCCTCTTTTTTGTCTCTTTGTGTTTAAAATTTATAAAAATATTCTAATGCTTAAACAACCCAAGTGTCAATATATTTAAAAAATTGTTATGATTATTAATATAGGGAAACATAAAAAATGCATAGCAATATTTTTACAGAAATTAGCATTATAATTGCCATCGGTGCGGCGATTTCATTAGTCGTCAGGCTGATTAAGCAGCCACTAATGATTGGCTATATAATAACCGGCTTGCTGGTTGGCCCTTCTTTTTTAAATCTTATAAAAAACAGTGAAACAATTGATGTATTTGCCAGTATTGGCGTTGCACTTCTGCTATTTATTGTTGGGCTTGGGCTTAACCCTAGGGTTATAAAAGAAATTGGTAAGGTGGCTAGTATTACGGCTTTTGCTCAAATTACTATTACAAGTTTACTGGGCTTTATATTTGGACAGTTTGTTGGTTTTAGTAAAACAGAAAGTCTATTGCTTGGGCTGGCCTTAAGCTTTAGCAGTACAATTATTGTTCTTAAGCTGCTAAGCGATAAAAAAGAATTAACCAGACTAAACGGCAAAATTGCCATTGGTATTTTACTAATTGAAGATATAGTTGCTACTCTTTCCCTAATTTTCATATCGGCCAGAGCAGATGGTGCTTTTTCTGTTAGTACGCTTTTGTGGCTTGCTCTTAAAGGAATTTCCCTGCTAATTGTATTAATTCTAATAAGTACATTTGTTTTGCAAAAAATAAACAATTTTATAGCCAGCAATCAAGAACTGTTGTTCTTATTTGCAATAGGCTGGGGGTTCGGCGTAGCTTCAATCTTTTTGCATATAGGATTTTCAATTGAAATTGGTGCCCTGTTTGCCGGAATTTCGTTAGCAACTTTGCCTTATGCCCAAGAAGTTTCTTCAAGGCTAAGGCCGTTAAGAGACTTTTTTATAATATTGTTTTTTATATCCTTAGGCAGCGGCCTGTCCCTTGCCAGCGCCGGTGAAAATATTGGTTTGGCAATTATTTTAGCCATTTTAGTTCTTATAGGCAAACCGTTTGTCTTCATGTTAGTCATGGGGCTTAATGGATATACAAAAAGCACCAGCTTTAAAGTTTCTAATTATTTATCTCAGGTTAGTGAATTTTCTTTAATTTTACTAATATTAGGATTTCAGAATGGTTTAGTCAGAGAATCTATAGTTTCTCTAGTAACGATAGTTGCCTTAATAACCATTGCTGTATCAACCTACACCATAACTTATAATAACCAGATTTATGCATTCTTAGAAAAAAGATTGTCTTTATTTGAAAGGAGAGTAACTAAAAAAGATGAAAAAAGAACAATAAATTACGATATGGTTTTGTTTGGCTACAAAAAAGGCGGGCAGGAATTTATTAGAACTATGAAATCTATTAAGAAAAAATTTATTGTTGTTGATTATGACCCAGATGTTATTGATATTTTAGAAAGACAAAATACACCTTATGCATATGGTGATGTGTCTGATCCCGAGCTATTAGAGGAGCTAAACCTAAGCCATGCAAAATCAATAGTATCGACCATCACCGATTTTACAACCAACGATTTTTTGGCAAAATGGATAGAAAAAATAAATCCTTCGGCTGTTTTTATTTGCACTGCAGATTCGGCCCAAGAAGCATCAGATTTATACCAAAGCGGGGCAGATTATGTTATGCTTCCGCATTTTGTAGGTAGTGAAAAAATTAGTTCTTTTATTAAGAAAAATGGTTTTAGTAAATCAGAATTTTATAAATTCAGAGAAAAACATCTGCAATATCTAGAAACTCACTACAGCTAAGTATTTTAAGAACTAAAAAGATCGTCTAGTATTTGTTCAATAATTTTTGTAAAACTTATTTTAGGCATTTTTTTATCAATAATTTTGTTGGTTTTGGTATTAACTTGTACAAGACATTTGGGGCAAGAAATGTAATTTGTTTTAACTACTGCGTCCACTGTTTTTTTACAAAAAGGACAAGTAACACATTTTAAACTACTAGTGCTTCTGGTAATGGTGTTCAGTAGCCCTGCTTCATCAGATGATAGATACCCTCCACACGAAATATATTCCATACCGTCCTTCCGGGCTTTTTGGCTGGCACTAGCCAGCTCAGATTGGATATTGACCGCAAAGGCAAAAGGTTTATTTTCGTATCTATACCTTAAGGCGCTGGCAACACTTTTAGTTAAATTAACTTTTTGATTTAATTTTTCCTCTTCACTATAATAACTCTGGGCAATTTCTTTTAATGAGCTTAAATTATACTCAAGCAAATCTTGCTGGTTTTTGACAAAAATATAAGTTTCATGGCTAGCCGTTCCAAGGCGGCCTTGCTTGTATAGGCTCCCTTTTTTTGTTTGCATAAGTGCATCATAACGGTCAATTAAAGAAGATATTGTAATGCCACTAATTGAAAATTGTTTTGTTAACAGTTCATTAGAATTATTAATATTCTGCCCAATTAACTCGCTCCAAATAGACAAATCAGAATTATCCACAGACGCCGTGGTAAGCACAACTGTATTACCCATTTTTTGATATTGCCTGACAAAGGCTAATTTTCGACTGCTATTAAAGCCTTCTTTATTAACAAAATCTTTTCCATATATTTTTTCAATTTCTTCTGGATAGGCCGATATTACCAAAAAGCCATCTCCGTCATTGCCATACTTTGCTAAGTTTTCAACTTCTATTCCTTCTTTATATTCAGTTTCTCGAAATTGTAGTATTGGGCCTAATCTACTATCTGATTGGGCTTTAATGGCCGTCAAATCGTAAGAATTTTTCCATAAATCTAAAAGTCTTAAACCGCCCTTGCTAACTAAGCCTTCATCGGTTAGTTTAAAATTAAATTCTGTCCATATTGGCCCATCGATAATTTCGGCAAATCTAGTTGCTTCTTCATCTTTCACTTGCTCAACTAAATCATAATCACTGTCTGAATATGCTCTTTCCAGTAAATAAACACTAGCAAGCTCTGGTGAATAATTTGGTAATTTATATTGTTCTTGAACCAAGCTAGACACTTAGTTTGTTCAGAGAATT
>CAZJDP010000074.1:0-3614 GCA_964544805.1 uncultured Candidatus Saccharibacteria bacterium | reverse complement strand
TTTTTGCACTGGTTTCATCACCATCATGGACACGATGAAAATAAAGGTTTTCACAAAAGACCAGCCAGCCTAATTATTATCGGAGATACCCTACATAATGCCTTAGACGGAGTTGTGATTGCAGCAGCCTTTTTAATTAATGTTCCAGCCGGCGTTGTTACAACCATTGCAATTGCCGCTCATGAAATACCACAAGAAATTGGCGATTTTGGCTTGCTGCTTGCCAGGGGATTTTCTAGAAAAAAAGTAATAATAATAAATATTATTAGCGCGCTAGCAACCACCTTAGTAGCAATTTTTACCTATTCCTTAGGCACGACAGACAACTTGCCTTTAGGCATTTTAATTGGTTTGAGTGCCGGCTTTTTACTCTATATAGCTATGTCCGATTTAATTCCAACTATTCATGAAACTAATAATAAAAAAGTATTGTTTGATGCTAAAGCCGTGCTGTTTATGGCGGGTATATTAGTTGTTGCTTTGGCAGTACAAATAGCCGGCCGTTTTATTGCCGAGTAATTTTGCCCTTTGGCAGTTGTGGTTTAAAATAATGGTTAGTACCGTTAAAAAAGAAAATGGATAGAGACCGAAACAAAAAATATTCACTTACGCAGCCTACTGCGAGGCGAAGTATGTATATAAGCCCGGACATTAAAAGAAGGAATTATTTAAATAATTCAAACAAACAAACTTTAGCACGCAGTGCGGTAGCTAAGCCTGCAACCAAGCTAGTTAATCAAAATAAAAACAAAAATACTGTAAAAAGGTCCAAAAAAAATAATCTAGGCAATTTGAGCCACTATAGTGATTTTCCTCTGCCTTCACGCCGTAAATTACAGCTTCCCAAACTAAAGCTTAACTTTACTTATCGTCGAATTATGCTAGCGTTAGGCATATTACTTCTATTAACACTCTCGGCTAATTTGGTCTTATTTTATAATTATCAAAAAAATCATCCGGCCGAAGCCAAAATTGTTCTTAATGAAGATACGGGCAAAGGAATAGAAATCGATGATTATAGCGGCTATGACAAAACTCCTATTACGCCTAGCGTTATAAATAGTCATAAAACCGAAAATGACATTCCTAAATATTTGCAAATCCAAAAAATAAACTTAAATTCTAGAATTAAAATTGTTTCATCGGATTCTAGCGGTTCTATAAAAGTTCCAAAAAATATCTACGATGTCGGCTGGTATGAAGGCAGCGCTAAGCCTGGCGACAGAGGCGTAGTATTTTTAGATGGGACCTCTGTGCTCGACAGAACTCAGGGTATTTTTGCTAATATTGCCAGACTAGACCCAGGAGATAGCCTTTCAATTATTATGGGAGATGGTTTGGAATATAAATATACAGTTAAAAAAACAAAAATTATTGATTCTAAAAATTTTAATATTTTAAGCTCTATTGATCCGCCCGAAATTAAGGGCCAAGGTTTAAGCATAACAGTTAATTATGGTCCAGAAAACGACTCTTTTAAACAAAGATTTATACTACTGGCCGAAAAACAACAATAACAATATATATACTCATGGCTCTAAAAGTGATAATATTAAATTTAGAAATTAATCTGTTTTTGGTAGTTTCTAAATGATTTGTTAAAAAACTTCCAGCGAGCTAATGAAGTGAAAAGTGATTGCTTGTGAAAAGGAAGTTACCACGATAAAAGGAGTTATTATGGACCCGATTACAATTGCCTTGGCAATTATTGGTATTGGTGCTGGCTTTGGTGCGAGCCAAGTTGTCACAAAAAGAAAAATTGGCTCAGCTGCCCACGAAGCCGAAAAACAACTAGCAAAGGCTAACAAAGAAGCGGCAGCTATCACTAAAAAGGCTACAGAAGATGCAGCGAACATTGCAGAACAGGCCAGAAGAGAAGAGCAAGAACGGCGCAAAGAATTCAAGTCGACAGAAAAAAGGCTGATAGAAAGAGAAGAAAGCTTAGATGCCAAGCTAGATGAACTTGATAAAAGATCAGAAAAACTTCGTAAGAGCGAAGATGAAGTCGAAGAATTAAAAAATATCATCAAAGAGCTTCGTGTTAAACAGCAAGAAAAATTAGAGAAAATTGCCAAGCTTTCAAAGGCAGAAGCAACCGAAAAACTAATGCAAATGACAGAAAGAGACATTAAAAATGATTTAGTTAATTTAGTCGCTAAGCTGCAAAAAGATGCCGAAGATTTAGCTGAAGAGCAAGCAGGCGCAATTATTGTCAGTGCTATGGAACGAATGGCCAGTGATGTAACCGCTGAGCGGACTGTAACTGCCGTCAAGCTAGAAGACGAAGAAATGAAGGGTAGAATTATCGGCAAAGAAGGCCGCAATATTCAAGCCCTGCAAAGAGCTACCGGTGTAGATATTATGGTAGATGATACGCCGGGTATGATTGTTTTAAGCAGCTTTGATCCTGTTAGAAGAGAAGTTGCCAGGGTATCGCTTGAAATGCTACTCAAAGACGGCAGGGTCCACCCAGGTAGAATTGAAGAAGTTGTTGAAAAGGCTCAAAAACAAGTGCAAAAAGAAGTTGTTCGAGCTGGTGAAGATGCCGCTAGGGAGGTCGGAGTCGTAGGAGTTCCAAAAGAAATTTTGCAGTATTTAGGCGAGCTTAAATTTAGGACTAGCTATGGCCAGAATGTCCTTAAACACTCGGTCGAAATGGCTCAAATTGCTGGCATAATTGCTGATCAGGTAGGAGCTGATGTTCGAACCACAAAATATGCGGCTCTTATTCATGATATGGGCAAAGCCTTAACCCATAAAATGGAAGGCAAGCATCATCATATAACAGGTGAAATAGCTCGAAAATATGGCGTGCCAGAAGAAGTTGCCCATGCTGCTGAAGCACATCACGACGACATGGAAGCAACAACCACAGAAGCGTTGGTAGTTAGAGTAGTCGATGCGATTAGTGCAGCCAGGCCAGGTGCCCGAAACATCAGTGCCGAAAACTTCGCCCAAAGAATGCAAGATCTAGAAAATGTTGCCAATAGTTTTGGCGGTGTTGAAAAATCTTACGCTATTAGCGCCGGTAGAGAAGTAAGAATTTTTGTAACCCCAGGTGAAGTAGATGACCTTAGCGCTATAAAGCTAGCCAGAGACATTGCCAATAAAATTGAATCTACAATGCAGTATCCCGGTACTATAAAAGTCAATGTTATTAGGGAAACAAGAGCAATCGAGTTCGCCAAGTAGCTGCAAATTTACTATTATTAAGTAGTGAGAATACTTTACTTAGGTGATGTTGTCGGCCAGCCCGGCAGGTTGGTGGTTGGTAAATTATTATCAAAAATGCGTCTTGAAAAAGATATTGATTTGGTTGTTGCTCAGTCTGAAAATGTAACACACGGTAAAGGCCTCAGCTTAAATCACTTTAATGAACTTCGCCGTTACGGGGTTGATATTTTTACTGGCGGTAATCATTCGTTTGAGCGAAAGGACAACTCTAAACTAATTGAAAATCAGGCAAAGGCCGTGACCGCTCCTGGTAATTTATTAAAGAATAAACTGCCTTTATATAAAATTATTAACTTTGATGGCAAAAAAATATTTGTTGCCTCTATTTTAGGTACAGTATACCCCCAGCACTTGAATGATTTATTTTCTAACCCTTTTAT
>CAZJDP010000073.1:0-3623 GCA_964544805.1 uncultured Candidatus Saccharibacteria bacterium | reverse complement strand
TAGCTATTGGGCTGACATTTTCTAGAGGTGCTTTTATTGCACTTGTTATAGGCACTATTATCTTCTTTATTTTTAGCTATAAAAATATCAATATCAAGCACTTAGTTATGGGCAGTTTGCTAATTTTGTTTTCACTACTACTGGCAATTGTTCTGCTAGTTGCTTCAGCGTCTTTAAAATATAGATCGGTAGAAAATATTACTTACGATACTGCCAATACAGTCTTGCAACAACTAAGCCTGGGCTTATTAGCCTTGCCAGAAAAACAAGAACCGGTTGTTTCCGATACTGCTAATATCCCGCCACAATCAACTTCCGAAGGCAGCGCCGATACATTCGAATCTCCAGGGTTAATTGAAGAATCCGGCAATGAAAGAATAGAAGCAGCAAAACTAGCCCTGCAGGCTTGGAGTAATAATCTTAAAAATATTCTTATCGGAACCGGCCTCGGCAACCTTGGGCCATTTGTAGTTCATAATATTAATTCTGCAGCTCCCGCCAACCTTACGGTATATATATATTTTGTTTTAGTATTATCCGAAATGGGGCTTGTTGGGTTATTCGGATTCTTGCTTATTTTATTTAGCCCGGCCATAATTTTGGTTACAAAATATAAACTTAACCAACCCTTCTTTATGCCTGTAATTATTGCTTTAACTGGTGCTTTTGCTATTCAGTACTTATTTTTTGGCAGTTACATTAATGTAGTCTATATATGGCTCTGGCTAGGCATAGCATCGGGCTTAGCCAGTTTGTCGCAAAAACAACTTAGTAATCTAATCAAATAGGTTGTATACTAGCCCCTAGGTTAACAGTTATTAATAATGAAAAATAGTTCTTCGCTTGCTTATTCTTTTACACTTTTAGTTGGTGACTTTATTGCGCTTTTAGCAGCATTTGTGCTTGCTTATATTTTAAGGGTTTCGCTAGACAGCAGATCTTTAATTAACCAGATTAGCTCATCAAACTATCTAAAACTATGGTTAATACTTATTCCAATTTGGTTAGTTGTATTCGCAATACTAGGTTTATACCAAAGGCGTGTTTATGAATACCGCTGGCGAGAAATGGTGTTGCTTTTAACTGGAAGCGTCTTAGGTATTATGGCGGTAATTACCGTAGACTTTGCCTCAGAAAGACCAATATTTCCAGCTAGGCTGGTGCCAGTTTACGGCTTAGTGCTTGGTTTTTTGTTTTTGCTTTTAGAACGCACAATATTAAGAGCAACCAGAATTAAACTTTGGTCTACGGGCTTTGGCGTTAACAAAATACTGCTTATTGGCGAAGGCAATACTTTAAAAAGTATTATTAAAGGAATAAACAAACCGTCTAGAACCGGATACAAAATTGTTGCAATTGCAACAGAAAAGACCGATATATCATTTAGTGGTAAAAAGTTTTTTAATGTCTCAGAAGCTTTGCAACAAATTCAAACCTTAGGAGTTCATACAATTTTGGTTGCCGGCATACCAACAAATACAAAAATGTCAGATGAAATCCTTGCCGCCGCCCAAGCCAACCACACTGCCTTTAAGTACATACCCACTCACGATGGTATTTTAAATAACAAAATAGAAGTTGAGCTTTTTCAGGGGCTGCCTGTTGTTTCGGTTCACCAAACCGCCCTTACCGGCTGGGGCCGTATCATCAAAAGATTATTCGATATTTTTGCCAGTCTAATTGCTTTAGTCCTGCTTTCGCCTTTTATGTTAATAGTTTGGTTAATTATAAAATTATCCAGCCCGGGCCCGGCAATTTTTAAACAAACAAGGCTTACCAGGTTTAATACCCACATAAATATATACAAGTTTCGTACCATGAAAAATGAATATTCCGGATTATCTCCTGAGGAAGCATTCGCTAGAATGGGTAAACCAGGCTTGAGTGAAAAATACAGAAAGAATGGCGACCACCTACCTAACGATCCCAGAGTGAGTAGTATCGGACTTTTCCTACGAAAAACAAGCCTAGATGAATTACCTCAGCTAGTGAATGTTTTTAAGGGTGATATCAGCCTGGTGGGCCCGCGAGCACTTGTGCCACAAGAATTAAAAAATTATCCATACAAGAGCTTAATATTAAGTGTTAAGTCTGGCTTAACCGGCCTCGCTCAAATATCCGGCAGGCGCGACATAGACTTTAATGAAAGACGAGCGCTAGATTTATTTTATGTTCAAAATTGGTCTTTTTGGTTAGATATTAAAATTCTATTTAGAACCGTAATTGATGTTTTAGGTGGCAGAGGCGCCAAATAAAAGTAAAACTTTTATGAAAATAGAAGATAGAAAAACGAAGATAGAAAGTTTTGAACAATTAACCGTTTGGCAACAGTCTATAGAATTTTGTGTACTTATTTATAAAAATACTGATAATTTTCCCAAAAGTGAACAATTCGGACTAACAAACCAGTTACGAAGAGCAAGTAGCTCAATATCTGCCAATATCGCAGAAGGTTTTGGCAGAAGAAGCAAAAACGATAAATTACATTTTTATACCATTGCTTACGGATCATTGTTAGAAGTAAAGAGTTTTTTATACCTAGCCCAAAAGCTAGATTATTTAAATGATATAAGCTCAATACTAAAATATGCTTCAAATTTACAAAAACTACTAAACGCTTTTATGACATCGACGAGGAAAATGTGAATAATCAATCTTCAAAATTCAAAAATCAATCTTCACTAAAGCAACCTAAGGTTGCTATTGTTCACGATTGGCTATACGGCGGCGGCGCCGAAAAAGTCGTGCTTGCCCTGCACGAAATGTATCCAGATGCCCCAATATATACCAGCTATTGCACAAAAGAGTGGCAAGAAAAGCTTAATAATAAAGTTGTTACCGGCTATTTAAACAAATGGCCGTTTAACAAAATAAGAAAATTTATTCCGTTTCTACGAATATGGTGGTTCGAACGCCTAGATCTAAATAGTTATGATATTGTTATTTCTAGTTCAGGCGCTGAAGCTAAAGGCGTTAAAAAACTTAAACCAACTGCTGTACATATAAACTATTGCCACGCTCCTACCCATTATTACTGGTCAAGATACAATGAATATATAAAACAACCTGGCTTTGGAATATTTGACCCGCTTGCCCGTTTTGGCTTAAAAATTTTGGTTGGGCCTTTAAGAAAGTGGGATTTTAAAGCAGCTCAAAAGCCAAATTACATAATAGCCAATAGCACAAATATCCAAAATCAAATTAAACAGTATTATAAAAGGGATTCGCTGGTTATTCACCCACCGGTAAATATCGATAAATTTATACCTCAAGCCTCTAACAAAAAAAATAAAAATGGTTTGGTAATTACGGGCCGGCAAGTACCCTATAAACGCATAGACCTAGCTATAAAAGCAGCCATAAAAACAAAGCAACAGCTTTCGGTTATTGGCAATGGACCGCTCCACAACAAGTTAGTAAAATTGGCGGCAGATAGTCAGTATATAAGTTTTTATAAGAATGTATCAGACCAAGATTTAATAAATATGTTGCAAAAATCTGAGTTATTTATTTTCCCGGGAGTAGAAGATTTTGGTATTGCACCAGTAGAGGCTTTAGCGGCCGGAACTCCTGTAATTGCATATAAAAAAGGTGGCGCACTAGACTATATAAATAAATATAAT
>CAZJDP010000072.1:0-3671 GCA_964544805.1 uncultured Candidatus Saccharibacteria bacterium | reverse complement strand
CCAGTAGGCATAATAGTTGAAGTTTTCTGGGCTGCGGCCATGTTATTAATAATTACCAATAATTTAGCGTAATGAAAATAACTAGGCTGACAATTCAAAAGAATAATAATGAACGGGTGAATATCTTTTTAGATGGAATCTATTGTTTGTCTTTAACAAAAGATCAAATTTTGGACAATAAGTTGTTTGTTAATAAAGAAATTGACGAACCGGAACTTGAACTCTTAAAACGAAGTTCTAATGAAGGCTTGGTTAAAGCTAAAACGATTGAATGGCTATTTATTAGGCCTCGGTCGGCCCGGGAGTTGTCGTTGTACTTACTTAAGAAAAAAATTGATCCGGAACTTTCACAAAAAATTATTAGCGAAATGCAGAATAAAAAATATCAGAACGATCAACAGTTTTGTGAATGGTGGGTCGACCAGCGGCTGGCAAAAAACATGAGTTTGACAAAAATAAAGTCAGAACTGTTTTCTAAGGGCATAAACCGAACAGTTGTCGAGCAGGTAATTAATAATAAAAATATCAACGAGTCCAAAAACATGGCTTTGTTTATTCAATCAAAAAGATTAACGCAGAAATATCCTGATAAGCTTAAGTTAAAAAAATATTTATTTTCCAAAGGCTATAGTTACGATGTTATCAATGAATATTTTACTCAGCTGAATTAGGCAAGCTCTTTTTATTGAATATTGAATAGCTTGCTTTTTCTTCTGGTCCGCTGACAAAAATTGCCTGATCGTTTATTTCAATTATTTGATCTCTACCAATTATTTTTTTATCTGATTCAATCAGCTTTCCTAAAAGGCTGGTAACTTTCAGCTGCCGTATGTATAGGCTTTTTGTTTCAATAACAAAATCTTCTACTTTGCCTATTGTTCGGCTGCCAGAAATTACTTTTTTTCCAATTAGCTTAAAGTTTAAGTCAATTACCGGCTTGAGCCGTACCAAATCATCGGCACCAGATAGCTTATTAACATCATCAATGATAAAGCCTTTTCTAGATAATTCTCTTATTTCGTTATCTAAAAGAATTAGTTGGTCGCCAATTATAGTTTGGCAAAGAAAAGCATCTATATGAAGATTAGCCGGATTTATAATTGGCAAATCTACCGACCCCACCTTAGAAGCGGTACGGATACTGTAAAGATCTTTATTGGTGATTTCGCCAGACAATACAAGCATAAATATATTTTATATGAACAAGGGCTAAAATGTTTGCACTTAAATTAAACTTAAGCTTATATAAATGTATGCTTAAAAAAATTAAAATTCAAAATTACTTATTTTTTGTTACGATATTTTCTTTTTTACTGTTTTTTTCGTCTTCATCAATTTATGCTGAAAGCTCGGTTGTTATCAGTCAAATTCAGACTAGTGGTCCAGGTACGGGTACGGCCGACCAAGAATTTATTGAGCTATATAATAATTCGACAAAATCTGTCGATTTAAACGGCTGGCAGCTGAGGTATATCACTTCTAGCGGATCGTTGTTAACTGCCAAAAACTTTGCTAACATACCGAGCGAGCTAAAAATTCACCCTAAAGGTTTTGTTCTAATAGCTTCGGAATCTTTTAGGCCTGAACTGACCAATGCATTTCGATACAAAATTGGTTCATTTAGCGGGCTTTCTTATGACGGTGCTACCGTAGACTTAATTGACCCCAGCGGTAATATTATTGATCGAGTTGGCTACGGTGCGAAAACTACCATATTAAGCGAAACGGCAGCTGCCGTCGCTCCAGAAAAAGCCGGGTCTATCATTAGAAAAATGAATGACGGCCAGGCGGTTGATACAGATAATAACAGCTTAGATTTTGAGGCATTATCAATAGCAAGCCCAAGAACCAAAAACGAAGCACCTATTGTGGAAACTCCAGTCTCTGAACCTCCGGTAGAGGAACCGACAAATCCACCCAGTCCAGAACAAGACCCAGCCAATAATACTGGTAATACGGGCAGCACTACAGACCAAAGCGGCGATAACCAATCAGCCACGCCCCCCGAAGTAATAGTTCAGCCGCCAATACTAAACCTTAAAATTTCCGAGCTTATGATTGATCCCGAATTTCCGCTTGTAGACAGCAGTGATGAGTGGGTTGAAATATATAATCCGAACAACCAAGAAGTCGATTTGTCGGGTTATCGTCTAGAAGCAGGCAATAGTGGTTCATATAAATATATGTTTGAAAAAACTAAAATACCTGCTAAGTCATTCTTGGTTGTTAAATCTGTCGATACACCAATATCATTAAGTAATACTTCGGGAAAGGTGAGCTTATATGATGCGTCTAATAAGCTTATTGATAGTGTTTCGTATCAGAGCGTAGAACCTGGCTTGGCCTATGCAAATGATTCCAGCGGTTTGTGGCAATGGACCACTACTCCGACTGAAAATTCAGAAAATATCATCACTTTAAAGGTCATTAGCCCTGCTGTTTTAGCTAAAAGTACTTCGCCCAAAACAGCAACTAAAGCTAAAACCGCAACAACTGCCAAGGCAAAAGCCGCCGCCAAAACTGCTGCGGCGCCCAAAACTGCTAAGTCAAAAGCCGTAAAGACCACCCAGGTTAAGGCTGCCCAAACCGACAAGCCGCTAATTGCAGTATCTAACCCCATACCAAACTCAGTTATTGCAATCTTACTGGTTGTTGCAATAATATATAGTGTTTATGAGTACCGCTACGAACTACGAAATAAAATCGTCCAGCTCCGAATTTACGGAAAAAATAGGTGAACAAATAGGCAAAAATTTAATAGGCAATGAACTGCTGGTATTAGTTAGTGACTTAGGCGGCGGCAAAACCTCGCTTACAAAAGGCATTGCTAAGGGCGCAGGCAGCCAGGACTTGGTTTCCAGCCCATCTTTTACATTATCTAATGAATACAAAACAAAAAATTATTTAATAGCTCATTATGATTTTTATAGATTAAATGACCCGGGAGTGCTGCTAGATAGTATTATTGAAGATATTGCCGATAATAAAAAGGTAGTAATAATTGAATGGCCTGATATTGTTTTACAGAACCTGCCAGATAAAAAAATAATTATAGAAATTCAAACACTAACCGAGCATACTAGAAAGCTTAAAATGCAAATGAAAGATGAGCTAAATTATTTAGTGAAAGGTTTGGATGAATTATCTGTGTATTAATAGCAGTGCTGGCGAATGTTTAATATTTCTGTGGAATGAAAAGGCGGAAGTTTCAGCCGTTCAATGGCAGGCTCATAGATCGTTGGCCGGCGAAATATTTAATAAAATAGAAGAACTACTTACAGCTCAAGGCATAACTTATCAAAAACTCAATGGCTTAGTGGTGTATTCTGGGCCTGGTAGTTTTACGGGGCTTAGAATATCCCATACAGTTTTTAATACTCTTGCTTATGCCTTACAAATTCCAGTGGTTAGCACAGGCGGTGATGATTGGATAAGCCAGGGAATCAGTAAAATAACTAACAATACTTACGATAAAATTGCCCTGCCTATATATGGTGGCCAAGCCAATATTACTGTACCTAAAAAATAACAATTTATTAATTAACTAAATAAATGATATAAAATTAACTAAGCCTTATGACACTTGTAATAATATTTTCTTTAATAGGCGGCCTATTCTCTTTAATTGGCGGTTTCTTATTAATTAGTAACAAAAAAACAGCCAATTCTTT
>CAZJDP010000071.1:1683-3712 GCA_964544805.1 uncultured Candidatus Saccharibacteria bacterium | reverse complement strand
ACAAGTATGGTAAAGAATTTGCAAAACAAGAAACTCATAGAGCACTAGATGACATTAAAGAATCCATCGCCGAACTAAAATATTATTTAGCTAGCGAGTATTAAGATAAAAAGCTAACAAGATTATATTTATATAATTTCATGTATGAACGAAGACCAATTCACTAAATTATTTAAATATATAACAAGAGCGTTTCGATAGGGTCGAAAAACTGCTTGACGATAAAGCCGGAAAGCAAGATATTGAAAAGATACTAACTTTATTAGATGGCATGGCAAAAAACAAGAGATATTCGACGACGAAAGATTGGTTATGTGCCATCAACCTGAAAGCTAAATCGCTGGATACATGAACTAGCCCAAAAATTGGTTATGAACTAACTGCCTAGTTAGTTTATTAAAAAAGAGTACTTTATTTAAGTAAAAACTTATGCTTGCAAAATTAGCAAAAACATGCTACTATTTATAGTGTAAATCTAAAACAAAAAATGACAAAAACAGGCGAACAATTTATTCACAGCAAAGATCAAGACCTGCATCATAGTAATGAGGTAGAGCTGGTCATCGCATATCTAAAATCATCAGGCGAAAAAATCCCCAATAATCCAGCAGATAAAATATCTGCTTACTTAGGCTTTTTAGCCAATAAAGACTTAGTAGACGACGGAATTTTTACAGGCAATAAAGATAGTATTGACCGCCAAATAGAACAGCTATTAATTAAAGATGAAAATGTACCTGAAAGCTATTTTCAGCTACAGCAGCGGTTAGCTTTCGAACAAGGACATGGCCATATTGAAATTACACCAGGCATGCGCCGCCAATTAGTAGAGGCTATGAGGGCTGATCAAAAAGCCAGTCTTAATAAATGGGCAGAGTATATTAATGGCCCTGATGGCACATATCCCGTTTGGTTTGAGTATTTTGTGTGGGAATCATTAAAAAAACTTGGCCAGTTCAATAAAGAAAAAGGTGAATTTACTAAACGGACAAAATCTACCACCGCTCCTTACCCGGAGCTCAACAGAGAAGCTTTAGCATATGTTTATGACAAGCTTTCTAGGTCTTTAAACGGCAATGTTGCCGACGAGCCAGAAAAACTACAAAAATTATTGCTAAGCGGTAATTTTGGCAAATTGTATGCTCATGCATTACTAGAGGCAACCAGCACTAAAGAAATTATAAAAACCATTGAAGGCAGTTGGAAGAAATACAACCAGACAAATGACCCAAGAACTGCCCGGCGGTTAAGCGGGTCTTTACAAGGCTACGGTACCGGCTGGTGTACGGCCGGCCAAGAAACTGCCTCAAAGCAACTGCAAGGCGGTGATTTTTATGTCTACTACACTAAAGATGAAGAAGCTAAAGATACAATTCCAAGGGTAGCTATACGCATGAAAAATGGGGAAGTAGCAGAGGTTAGAGGTATCCGAGACGCTCAAGAACTAGAACCAGAGTTGTACGATATTGTTGATGCCAAACTAAAAGATCTGCCCGGCGGCGCTGAATACCAAACAAAAGTAGCCGATATGAAAAGAGTCACTGAAATATATAATTTGGTAAAAAAAGATTCTGAAGTTGAGTTATCTACAGATGACCTAAGATTTATTTATGAATTAGATAAGAGTATAAAAGGCTTTGGGTATTACACTGATCCGCGGATAGAAGAGATAATTACTGGTCGTGATGTTATGCAAGATTATAGTCAAATATATGAAACGAGTGACCGCGCCGAACTAGCCAAAGCTTTAATAGCCGAGGGTAGATCATATATTGTCGCTTCTAATCTAGATAAGTTTCTAGCTGAGGCCGACCACGCCGGACTGGCAAAAACCCTAATAACCGAGGGTAAGGCATTGCTTGTCGCTTCTAATCTAGATAAGTTTGAACCAGGCTCTGTCGACCGCGCCGAACTAGCCAAAGCTTTAATAGCCGAGGGTAGCTCATATGTTGTCGCTGATAACCTAGATGAGTTTGAACCAGGCTCTGTCGACCACGCCGGACTGGCCAAAGCTTTAATAGCCGGGGGT
>CAZJDP010000071.1:0-1583 GCA_964544805.1 uncultured Candidatus Saccharibacteria bacterium | reverse complement strand
TGAACCAGGCTCTGTCGACCACGCCGGACTGGCCAAAGCTTTAATAGCCGGGGGTTACTCATTGTTTGTCGCTAGAAATCTAGATAAATTTAAGCTAAGCGAACAACAAAAGAAGCAACTCGGTCTAAGTTAGCTATATATCTTAATTTTAAATTTTGCATTGAATATCGAAAATAAAATTTTACCTAAACAACTTGAACCTATAACCTAAAACCTATAACCTAAATAAATAATGGATCACAAAAGCATTGAACAATATATTTTAAGCATGCCAAATTCTTGGCTTGATTATCCGTTTGGAAAAGATGTTGCAGTTTATAAAACCGGCCCTAAAAATTCACAAGAATCTAAAATGTTTGCTTTAATTGCCGAAAATAGCAATCCGTTAAGGCTAAGTCTTAAGTGCGATCCAAAACTATCTTTATTATTAAGAGAAAAATACGAAACGGTTTTGCCTGGATATCATTTAAATAAAAAACATTGGAACACCATTATTTGCAGCGGCCAACTCGGCGAACAAGAAATAAAAGACTTAATTTTACTCAGTTATAATTTGGTAGCTAATTAGTAGACGGGCTTGAATTATTTGGGTTTTCGCTATTTAAGCTAAGGGTTTCAAGCTGTTTATACATTTCGCCAATTTCCTCTTTATTTTTTCCTTTTGCTTTGGCGTAGGCCACTTTAAGGCTATTGGCGTATTCATCCAACCTATTTTGGTAGTTGCCAAGATAGGTTTGCTCGAACTTGCCGCTTGCTTCGGCGCTTGTAAGCACTTCTTCGAATTTTTTATCTTGGTACTGGGCAATGCTCTTTGAATTAATGCCGTTATTTTTTAAAATTACTAGTGTTTTTTGATTTTGCGACTGAATGACTGAACTGGCCGTTGTCATTATTTTGTTAGCTTTACTGTCGCGGACTTTTTCTGTGCCAATGGTTGTAATGGCAATTAAATCTGTCTGCTGGGCGGCTGGTTTTATCATTTCTTCGGCGAAACTCTTTTTACCGCCAAATATTAAATTGTAGCCGATAATTAAAACTAAAATCGTCACTATAGCAACTATTACCACAATAATTACCCTAGATTTTGTGTCATTGCCGTTAAACAAGCTTTTTTTATGGCTAACTTCTGGATTGGTAATAAATTCGTACGGGTTTTTATTTGGTTGCATTACATTAATTATATCAAAAACAGCCTTTATGGTTATTATTGCCCGTCAGTGTAAAATTAGTATATAAATGGATGCTGTAGAAGAAATAAAATCTAGGCTTTCTGTAGAAGAGGTTATTGGCGACTACATAGAGCTTAAAAGGGCGGGGCGCAATTTTAAGGGCCTTTCACCGTTTTCGGCCGAAAAAACCCCTAGCTTTATGGTGAGCCCCGAAAAGCAAATATGGCACGATTTTAGCAGCGGCAAGGGCGGCAATATATTTTCTTTTGTTATGGAAATGGACGGGGTAGATTTTAAGACCGCGTTAGAACTTTTGGCACGGAAAGCCGGAGTCGATTTGTCGGAGTTTGATCAAAAGCGGGGAACCTACCAAAAAACAAAAGATGAAATGATTAAAGCTACCGAACTGGCGGC
>CAZJDP010000070.1:0-3731 GCA_964544805.1 uncultured Candidatus Saccharibacteria bacterium | reverse complement strand
TTAGTTTTTACTATATTAGCAACTTTTTCGGCTGCTTTTTCCAGGTCTATTTCTAGGTCTGGATGATAAAGAACTGCTAGTTCGTACTTATTAGTCAACTAGATCTCCCTTCGTTTGGTTAAAGCCTGCACAGCCTTTTGCTTGCAAGCTGAAGTTAATATTGTTTGCTAATAATAACAGAACTACCTCTGTTAGTCAATAATTAGATATTGGAGCATAGGCCTTAGAGGTTAGATATTATAGATATACCTCGCTAACTTGCTAACTGATTGTACTGTTGCTTTAACTTTTCGATTCGGACCGGGTCTTGATTTTTACCGCTGCCAATTGTTACAAAATTAAGCATCTGAGCACCCGGAAGTGTTGCATAGCTTTCAGCGCCAACCATAGACAATGCCCCGGCTGGTTCGAGTTTAGAATTAGGGTTTTCTAGATAATACTTGCCAACTAAAGCCGGGTCGACAACTATAAATTCATCAACAAAATCTAGTATGTTTCTTATACAGTAATCGCCAACCATATTAACCCGGGTGCCATCTACCAGTTCGTTAGGGCCAGTAGCTGCTACTCTACAATAAGAGTCACTGACCGTAGTTTGAGCATCGTATACCCTAGCAAATAAACCGTCAGGGCTATGATACTGCCGGGCATTTTTATTGTAACCAAAACTAAGGGCCGCGCTATCTGAACCGGCAACTTGCACGCCAATAACTTTAACCCGCTGCGAGCTCAGCATTTTAAGCTCTCTGGCTATGCCGGCTATTTGGCCGCCGCCGCCAACCGCCACAAAAACCCGCAGATCATCATCATGTATTTTTTCTGCAACTGTCTGTTGGTACAACTCTTGACCGATTGTTCCCTGACCGTCCATCACATCAAAATCATCGAACGGATGAATAAATGGCTCTGATAGCCGGTTGGCAAAATTTCGGGCAAGTTCGGTGGATTCGTCAAAATTTGCGCCTTCTAAATGAACCGATGCACCCAAACGAAACAAACCGTCTACTTTACTTTTAGGAGTGCCGACCGGTACAAAAACTTCCGCCTTGGCTCCTAACTGCCCAGATACCCAAGCAACACCCTGGCCATGATTGCCAGCACTAGCTGTTACTACAGAATGGGCTCCGTTTTCAAACAATCTAGCCATTTTAACGGCTGCCCCGCGCCATTTATAAGCACCGGTTGGGTTATTAGTTTCGTCTTTTTGAAAATATATATTGCCAAAACTGTCTTGCTTTACTTCTGTAAACGGAGTAGGCTCAGGACAAAATTGCCTAACTATTTCATAGGCGCTGTGGCTTTGGCGTAAATACCGTTCTTTATTTTCGGGTTTTAATAACATGGTTTTTGGCTCTCCTTGGGTTTTAAAAAACCGCCCTTTTGTTTAGTTAGGGGCGGTTGATTTTTCTTATTGTAATTTTATAACAATTAAAGCACTTGCCCCTTTCCTGGGATAATAATGCTATTAATCATTATATTTTTGACCATATTTTTAAACTACGCTTCTGAAAAACAAATGTCAAATTAATAAACCGCTTATGGTTTGCTAGAATAGTAGTAAACAGCAAAGAGAGACAAATATAATATGATGCCAAAAATTTATGGTGCAATCGAGAACTTGGTAGCCCAAGGAACTCCTTCGCAGTATATTCCATACATATTAATAAGCTCTGGCTGGCCGCCAGCATTAGTTAACCAAGCTGTAGATGCTTGGCTGACCAGCCACGGCCGGTCTATGCATAAAACAGAATTTAAAACTTGGCTTAAAAAGTATTACAGAATGGCTGTACCAGCTGTAGTTGTAGTGGTTGTCATTAATTTAATTGCCGATGGTATTGCCCTGCTTAAACCTTGGCCATTAAAAATTCTAGCCGATTCAGCTTTTGGCACAACTGAAGCTCCTGGTTTTTTGGCAGAATATACGCATACGCCAACGCTAATTTTGTATTTATCGCTTATAAGTATTGCTCTATTTATTTTAGGTGCCCTCTTTGGTTATTTTCAAGATTTTTTACTGCTAAAAATTGGCTTTTGGCTTAATAGGAGCATTAAGGCCGAGTCGCTCAACCATATTTTACATTTACCGCTTTTTCACCAAGAAAGGCTGGCAAAAGGAGATTATGTTTACCGTCAAAATATTGTCACCAACAGTTTATCCGACCTAGTTTTAGCTTCAACTTCATCTATTATTGGTTCTGTAATTATGATAGTTGCCATACTGGCAATTATGCTTAACATATTGCCAGGCTTGACTATTTTTGCCGTTATTTTGATTCCTTTTTTGTTTCTAACCATGAAGGTTGTCGGACCGCACTTAGGCAAGTACAACCAGGCCTTGAACGAAATAGCTTCTGACACGGCAGCCAAGGTGACAGAATCTGTCGATAACGCCGAAACAGTCCAGGCTTTTACTTTAGAGAAAAAACAGCTTAAAAATATCAATAAACTTTGGGAAGTTGGCTACTTATTCACTAAAAAAAGTATGGTCTGGGGCAAAGTTTTAGAAGATGGCAACGGGCTTTTGATTATTGTTGCCACATCGGCAGTAATGTACTTTGGCGGCTCGGCAGCGCTGGCGGGCAAAATAAGCTTTGGTGATTTGTTAATTTTCATGACTTATATGGGCTATTTGCTATCGCCCGTTCAAGAACTAGTCGGCCAAATAACCAGCCGCAATAAAAAATTAATTGATGTCCATAGGGTTTACGAAGTGTTAAGCGACCACGAAGGTGTCGAAAGCCTCCGTAAAGACGCCCACCTACCGCGGCAAATAACCGGCCAAATTAAATTTGAAAACATCAGCTATGCTTATGGCGATAATTTAGTGCTTGATAGAGTTAATTTGAACATTAACCCAGGGGAAAAAATAGGTATTATTGGCCCGAGCGGCGGCGGCAAAAGTACAATTTTAAAACTGGTGCCGCTATTTATAGAACCAAACGCCGGACGCATTTTGTTGGATGATTTTGACACCCAAAGTGTTTCATTAAACGAGCTAAGGCAAAAAATTGCTTGGGTCAGCCAAAGCCCGCAGCTTTTTGATGGCACAATTTTAGAAAATTTATATGACGCCGATATCGACCGGGATATTTCAACCGACGAAATAATTAACGCAATCGAAATAGCCAATGTTAAAGAGTTTGCCGAAAGATTACCGCTTGGGCTGGAAACTCCAACTGGTGAAAACGGCGGCAGCTTGAGCGGCGGCCAAAGGCAAAGAGTAGCTATAGCCAGATCGCTGCTCAGGAACGCGCCGATTATTTGCTTAGACGAACCAACAGCCGCCCTAGACGCCAAAAGTGAAAACTACATTAAAGATTCGCTCAGCCAAATGATAAACAATAAAACTGTACTAATGGTTACCCACCGCCGTGCGCTACTAGCGCTTATGGATAGAATATTAGTGTTAGAAAATAGCCAGCTAACTGATGTTAACGAACTTGGGGGCCTTGACGCCTACCTGGCGAAACTGGAAGGACTAGAGCTAGAATTAGCTGAAAATAAAGATGTAGACGCACCAGGCCTAGGAACTTTAGAAGATGTCCACGAAACAGTTATCGATGAATCTGCTGTAACAAATATTAGCGAATTTACCGGCAGTGCGGCCGAGTTAATAAATAACCAGCCCATAATAACTATTAACAATGGCCCGGCTTCAGGCTTTGACGAACAAGACGACGACGGTTCATTAATCATTAAACACTAAAAAGACGGCCCCACACCAAAGGCCG
>CAZJDP010000069.1:0-3827 GCA_964544805.1 uncultured Candidatus Saccharibacteria bacterium | reverse complement strand
AGATTGCCTTGCGAAATGCCATTCTGGGCATTTCTCACTCTAAACAACTGAGCTAAACCCGCGCATTTGGCTTGTAAAATTATATTCAAAAATAATGTAATATTCAAGTAAAAATGGCTTTTATGCTTAGTTAAAAAAAAGTATACTATACCTTAGCAACAATAAAGGAGAAAAAATGATTGCATTATGGATTGTTTTAGGAATAGTTGTACTTGGTGCTCTGTTCTTAATTGTTACTTACAACGGTTTAGTTAAATTAAAAATTCGGGTAGACGAAGCATGGAGTGATATAACCGTTCAGCTAAAACGCCGTTATGACTTGATTCCAAACTTGGTAAATACAGTTCAGGGTTATGCAACCCATGAAAAAAGTGTTTTCGAAAAAGTTACCGAAGCGCGTGCTAACGCTATCAATGCCCAAGGTCCGGCCGAAACAGCCAAAGCCGAAAATATGCTTACAGATGCCCTGAAAAGTGTTTTTGCGGTAGCCGAAGCTTATCCAGACTTAAAAGCTAACGAAAACTTTAAACAGCTTCAAGACGAACTTGTCGATACAGAAGATAAAATTCAAGCTTCTAGGCGCTTTTACAATGGTTCGGTTAGAGAACTTAACACCAAAATAAAAGTTTTCCCAAACAATATTTTTGCAGGAATGCTTGGCTTTAGCGAAAAAGAATTCTTTGAACTAGACGATGCCCAGGCAGCAGCAGTCCAAAACCCAGTAGAAGTTAAGTTTTAATATTAAGCATGTACTCTGAAATTGAAGCCAACAAACGCAAAACTATTTTACTAATGTTTGGTTTTTTTGTGCTGGTTGGAGCAATTGCTTACGGGGTTGGTTACTACTTTCAAGATTGGTTCATAACTGCTTTTGCCATTACTTTTTCTTTTGGCTATGCTTTTTGGAGTTATTTTGCGTCCGACAAGCTGGCTTTAAGCGTTAACAAGGCCCAGGCAATTGAAAAACAAGATAACCCCAGGCTTTATAGAGTTATTGAAAACTTAGCCATGACTAACGGAATGCCAATGCCCAAAGTTTACATTATTGATGATCCGGCACCGAATGCCTTTGCGACCGGCCGCGACCCTAAGCACGCTGCGGTTGCGGCTACGACAGGAATATTAGATATTATGACCGACACCGAACTAGAGGGTGTGTTCGCCCATGAACTAGGGCATATTAAAAACTACGATATTAGAGTTTCGATGATTGCTTTCGGCTTAGTCGCAGCAGTATCAATGATAAGCGATTTTATTTTGAGGGCGATGTTTTGGGGTGGTGTAGGCAGCGACGAAGATTCGCCGGCCAGCAATAACCCAGTTATGTTAATTGTTGGCATTGTCGCCTTAATAATTGCTCCGCTCGTCGCTTCGTTAATTCAGTTATCTATTTCTAGAAAACGCGAATATCTAGCCGATGCAACCGGCGCCCTGACCACAAGGTATCCTGACGGACTTGCCAGTGCTTTAGAAAAAATTAGAGATTACGGATCGGCTATGCAAAAACAAAGCCCTTCAACTGCCCATTTATTTTTTGCTAATCCACTAAAGGGCGGGTCATTAATGAATTTATTTAGCACACATCCGCCTATAGAAGATAGAATCCGCCGTTTGCACGAAATGGGCAGCAAGGTATAAATTAATGAAAAAAAATAAAATTAAGAAGCAAAACTCAGCTAAGAAAAACATACCGTTTCTTTGGAAAAACCTCAGATACTTAAAAGAAGATTTAACCATTTTTTGGAAACCTATCGCTGCTGTTGTAGCAATTTACGGCTTGGTTTATGCATTTATAGTGATAGGCTTTAATTTTATTATTCCGGGCCTTACAAACAGTACCTCTACAGGAGTTTTAGCTAGCGAACAAAACCAAGATTCGCTTACCAAATTATTTGACAACATTTCTTCATCTGTTTCGTTTGTTGCCGGTGATCAAGCAAGCAGTGCTGTTCAATTTGTGCTTTTTATTTTAGGGTTTATGGCATTAGTCAGTATTTTGCGAAAAACTAGGAAACTAGGCTCGGCTAAAGCCAGCCAGGCCTATTTTGACGGTACCGGCCAATTTGTGTCTATAACCCTGTTATTATTAATATTTTTTGTATTTTTAGTTCCCCTAAGCATTGGCTCGACAATTCTGCTTGCCGGAATTTCTTTTGCATCGACCGCTGCTGAATCTTTGGGAATATGGCTGGTATTTTCATTATTGGCTTTACTGAGCATATGGCTTTATGCCAAATATTGGCCGGCTGTTTATATAGCAACCCTGCCTGGCATAAGGCCTATTTTTGCTTTAAAACAAGCAGCGAAACTTACAAAAGGGTATCGAATTAATATTTTTTTGCAATTTCTAGGTTTTTCGTTCCTGGCTAGTATGGCCTTAGGTATTTTATTTATTCCCATTGGCATATGGCTGCCGGTTATTGCCCCCTATTGGCTATACTTTATTTTACTTATTTTATTTGCCGCAAGTATTTCATTTGGCTTTACTGTTTATAGGAGCCTGGTAGATGATTAGCCCAAAGCGCTATCAGCAGCTTGTTGAACAGCTTAACAAGTACGCTTATGAATACTATGCTCTAGACAAGCCCTCGGTAGATGATTCTGTTTATGATTCTTTAATGCTAGAAATAAAAGAATTTGAAAATAATAATCCAAGTAAAATTTCACCTAGTTCACCGACGCAAAGAGTCGGTTCAGCCCCGCTCAGCGGATTTGAAAAATTCCAGCACAAAAGCCGGATGCTCAGCCTTAACGATGTTTTTAGCGAACAAGAAGTTGATGATTGGATCGAAAGAATTTCTAAAATTAACGCTCAGGCTAAATCTGCGGACTTTTGGGGTGATATAAAAAAAGACGGCCTTAGCTGTGCTTTAATTTACCAAGACGGAATTTTGGCCAATGGCGTTACCAGGGGCGACGGTTTTGTTGGCGAAGATGTAACGGCTAATATTAAAACAATTCACAGTATTCCGCTTTCCTTGCCTGGCAAAACATTTTTTTCTAAGAGCAGAACAGAAGTCCGCGGTGAAATAGTAATGTACAAAAAAGATTTTGAAAAATTAAATTCAGATATTCAAAATGCCGGTGAAAAAACATATGCTAATCCCCGCAATTTAGCAGCCGGAACAATTAGGCAGCTTGATTCAAGAATAGTTGCCAAACGAAAATTATATTTTAGGGCATTCGATATTTTAAGAGACAATAAAGCAGAAGTACCAACACAGGAATTTGCTTATAGTTCACTAAAAGACTTAGGTTTTTTAGTCGACGACGCTGCTCGGCTTTTGCCGGATATTCAGTCTGTTATTGAATATACCAAAGAATGGAAAGAGGAAAGACATAAGCTGCCTTACAATACCGACGGCCTAGTTATAAAAATTAATGATCGTGATTTATATGAAAAACTCGGCGTCGTAGGTAAAAATCCAAGAGGCGCAATTGCTTTTAAGTATCCAGCCGAAACAGCTACCACTAAACTACTGGATATTTTCATTAGTATTGGGCGGACGGGGGCTGCCACACCAGTTGCCGTCCTAGAACCTGTTGTTGTTGCCGGCTCGACCGTACAAATGGCGACACTTCATAACGAAGATGAAATAGTGCGAAAAAAGATCAAAATAGGCGACACTGTTATTATTCAAAAAGCAGGCGATATTATTCCCGAAGTGGAAGAAGCTGTACTTCGACTGCGAACCGGCCAAGAAAAAAAGTTTACTATGCCAGGTAGCTGGCCTGAATGCGGAACTAACGTTATTAGGCCGGAAAATCAAGTTGTTTCGAGGGGCCCTAAGAAAATGTGTCCCGCTAGAACCAGAAGGCACATTCAG
>CAZJDP010000068.1:0-3844 GCA_964544805.1 uncultured Candidatus Saccharibacteria bacterium | reverse complement strand
CATCGGGCCCGGAAAGGCCTTTGTTGTATTCGGTTAAACTATCTGTTGTCTGCTCGGTTAGCTCTAAAATACCTTCTGGCATTTGGGCAGGTGTGCAATCTGCAAAATTATCTGCTTCTGCCTTAAAAAATTCTAATAAATCGCTTTCTTGCATTGAACTGCTAGGAATTGCCTCGGGAGCCTCTTTTTGTTGCTGATTTGCCGATGCACAACTAGCTAGCCCTAGGACAGCGACGCCAACAGTGAAAGGTGCTAGAGCTTTTCTTTTAAGTGTTTCTAAACTTTGCATTAGGGTACCTCTTTAGTTATGATTATTTTATATCATTATTGTTTATAGTTCAAATATATTATTTTATATTTCTGTGTACTAAGTAAACTGGGTTATTAAATTTATGGTTTTTTCACCCAAGTGTAGACTGTAGGTACTGCTGATTAAATTAATAGATTGTTTAGGACATGCCTTTCTATATTATTGTGTATATGTAAATAATATGCTATTATATTATTTATGGAAAAGCGTATTAGCAATAAATGCCAAAATTGTCCGAAGTTAAAAAAAATTGAAATGTCGATAGACGAATCGAATTCTGCTCTAGATTATTCAGAAGAAATAAGAGCAAAATACGAAAAACTAGAAGTAGAATTAATGGCAGAAGCTTTTGGTACGGCCACTACTGAATTGCTTAAAGAGGCGGTTGCTACTGGCGATATGGAATATATTAAGCTAGCAGAAATATATACAAAACCAGTTATAGAAATATTGAACAGGTACCTAGCCGGACAACATGTTTCTGCTAAAGATTTTGTCGAAGCGGCTGCCCTAGGCACTCTTTATGCAAAAGAAAGAGGCCTGGTTCAAGAATCAGATATACAAGAAATGATGGATGCACTGAGCCAATTTTATAATTTTAATGATGCCAATGTAGCTTTACAAGAAAAAATTACTACGGCTAGTAATATAATTATAGAAAATAATGAGTACGAAGAAGAAAGATTGAAGAAAATGCAAGAAAATTGCCCCGGCCCAAAAAAGAGTATTTTTAGGCTGGGGGGTTATGCCTGTCAATCACCTAAAAAATAATTTTTAAGTTTTATGCGGCCAACATTTTAAAAAGTAAGATTTTTTATATTTTTTTTATATGAAAGCTATTAATATTTGTTCATATAATTTTTAAAAGGAGAGAATAATATGGAAATTATAAGTTGGATACTGCTAGGTGGTTTGTCTGGTTGGCTAGCTAGCCTAGTAACAGGCAATAACAGTAATATGGGCTTCTTTTTGAATGTTTTTGTAGGCATTGCCGGAGCTTTTGTGGGCAATTTTATATTTAGATATTTAAACGGATCTTCTGTTACAGGCTTAAACCTGGCCAGCATTGCAATTGCCTTTGTTGGCGCGGTGGTTCTGCTATTTATTTATAATCTACTTTTTCGCCGCGAAAATAACTAAATATTATTAATATTTTGTTGTTCTGTTAAAGTAGATTCTTCTTTCTGGGGCCAGCCTTGAACATTCGTAGCTTTATTTTTATCTACTTGTTCATGCTGGCTTTTTAGCATATCTCTTATTTCTAAAATTGCGTTGTCTACCTTGTAGCGCCTTACGGCGGTAGCAATAAAAAATATTAACAAAATAATACTTAATACCAGCGAAACTACGGTTATAAAAATTAACATTTTGCCTAAGCCGGCCGTATCTATGCCGGTTGAGCTGTTAAGTAAATTATTTATTTGGTCTGGGTTATCCATATAAAACCTAAAATATTTTTATTAAGTTAATGTTTATTGAATATTATATACCTTTTTAATTTAGCCGGGTTTAGTCAACGGGGTATATACCTTTAAGTTAAAAAAATGTAAAATAAAATGCGATATGACAACACAAGAAATTAGGGCTAAGTATTTTGAATTTTGCCAAAAAAACGGCCACGCAATTATACCAAGAGCAAAGTTAATACCAGAAAACGACCCAAGTACGCTGTTTACCGGCAGCGGCATGCAGCCCTTAGTACCTTACTTGTTAGGCGAAGAACACCCAGCCGGCACCAGGCTGGTAGATAGCCAAACCTGCCTAAGAGCCCAGGACATAGACGAAGTCGGCGACAACCGCCACACTACATTTTTTGAAATGCTAGGCAACTGGAGCTTAGGCGACTATTTTAAAAAAGAGCAGTTGCCTTGGTTTTTTGAATTTTTAGTAGACAAGGTTGGATTAGACCCCGGCAAACTGTTTGTAACTTGTTTTATAGGCGATGAAAACAATAATATTCCTAAAGATACCGAGAGTGCCGAAATTTGGCAAAAACTTTTTGAATCTAAAAATATTAATGCCAAAACGGTTGAAATAGGCAGTGAAGCCAACGGCTACACAAAGGGTATGCAAGGCGGTCGAATTTTTTATTATGATGCCAGCAAGAACTGGTGGTGCAGGGCAGGCAAAATTAACGATATGCCAATTGGCGAACCCGGCGGTCCAGACAGCGAAGTCTTCTATGAGTTTGATTTTATAGAACATGACAAAAAATGGGGCGAGCACTGCCACCCCAACTGTGACTGTGGACGGTTTATGGAAATTGGCAATTCAGTTTTTATGGAATACATTAAAACAGCCGACGGCTTTAAAAAACTACCTAAACAAAATGTCGACTTTGGCGGCGGTTTAGAACGAATTGCTGCAGCCAAGCTAAACAGCCCAGATGTTTTTAAAATTAGCTTGCTATGGCCAATTATAGAAAAAATAGAAGAACTGTCTGGCAAAAACTACGATAGCCACACCGAAAGCATGCGGGTTATTGCCGATCATTTAAGAGCAGCATCTTTCCTGGCAGTAGACGGCGTTGTGCCGAGCAACAAAGCCCAAGGTTATGTTATGAGACGCCTGCTAAGAAGAGCCATACGATATGCTTTTGAGCTAGGTGTAGAGCAGAACCTTCTTAATAAAGTAGCGCCAATTATTATTAATCTTTACGAAAAAGACTACCCAGAAGTTTTAGAAAATAAAGAAACTGTCCTGCAAGCACTAGAAAGAGAAGAAAAAGTATTCCGCCAAACACTAAGAAACGGTATAAAAGAATTCAAAAAAATGACAAATAATGGCAGCAGCTTAACCGCGGAACATTTATTTAAATTGTATGACACATACGGATTCCCAACCGAGCTAAGCCTAGAAGAAGCATATAGTAATGGGGTAGAAGTAGAAGAAAATATTAACCAAAAGTTTGAACTTTTAATGGAAGAACAGCGAAACCGCAGCCGAACAGCAACAAAAGGTGAATTTAAAGGCGGGCTGGCCGACCATAGCGAAATAACGACTAAATACCACACAGCTACTCATTTAATGTACCGGGCACTGCGAAATATTTTGGGCGACCATGTTGTTCAAAGGGGCAGCAACATTACTGCCGAAAGATTAAGGTTCGACTTTAGCCACGATAGCAAAATGACCCCCGAGCAAATAGAAGCTGTCGAAAACATGGTAAACGAACAAATAGCCAAAGACTGGCCAATGAGCTACCGCGAAGAGCAGACCCAAGCAGTTCTAGGCAAAGTTTTAGGTGCTTTTGGCGATAAATACGGTGAGGTTGTAAAAGTTTATACTGTTGGCGACCCAGACGGCGTTAATTATAGCCGCGAAATTTGCGGCGGCCCGCATGTTACCCATACCGGCGCATTAGCAGAAGGCGGCAAAAAGTACAAAATAGATAAAGAAGAAGCCAGCTCTGCAGGCGTCCGCCGCATAAAAGCCGTACTAAAATAACAAAGTTATTTTTTAAAGAGACTAACAGCGTCCCAAATTTTAATTAAGAAATCTTTGTCTTTAGCATTATTTTCTGCCATTATTGTT
>CAZJDP010000067.1:0-3845 GCA_964544805.1 uncultured Candidatus Saccharibacteria bacterium | reverse complement strand
GGTGAGCGATAAGACTATTGCAGTGAACAAATATGAAATCAAAGGTCGCTTAGAAACGGAATCTAAGTTAGCCGATAAAAAAGAAATATTTGAAATATTGGCTTTAAAATAAGTTTGCTGTATACTACTTGAACAAATCAAAAAAAGGCCAAAATCAATTACATTCTAAGGCCTTTTTATTTTGGTAAAGAAAGAGGGATAAATATGATGAAAAAAATGTACAAATTAACTAAAGACGGCGTGGCTGAACTGGAAGCCGAATTGAAGCAGCTTGTTGCCGAGCGGCCAGAAATTACCGAAAGAATCAAAACAGCCAGAGAAATGGGCGATTTAAGCGAAAATGCCGAATATGCATCGGCGCGAAATGAACAGGCAAGCGCCGAAGCTAGAATAGCCGAACTTGAGCACATATTGAAAAATGTAGAACTTATTAAGAACCCAAATAAAGAAGATAAAGTTCATATTGGCTCAACCGTAAAACTTAAAGGCTCAAAAGGTGAAAAAGTTTTTAAGGTTGTTGGAACGGTCGAGGCAGATCCGCTGCAGGGCAAAATTAGCGATGAATCGCCAATTGGCCAGGCATTACTAGGTAAAGCAGTCGGCCAAGATGTTGAAATTGTAACTCCATCTGAAACCGTACAATATAAAGTAGTTTCAATAACATAATTCAACAAAAACAACTCCATTTACGGTATACTTATTTTTAAGCATGGCAACATTAAAAGAACTTAGAGACGAACGGCTAAGAAAGCTTAACGAACTAAAAGCGCTGGGCATAAACCCCTATCCGGCGGAAGCAGCCAGGACAAATTACAATAAAGAAATTATTGACAATTTTCAGAATCTTGAAGGCAATACAGTTACTGTTGTTGGCCGCGTAAAAAGTATTCGTAAATTTGGCAAGATAGCCTTTATTGTTATAAAAGATAATACTGCCGAACTGCAGTTGTTTTTAAAGCAAGGATCAGTAGAAGAGCTAGATGCAGATCTCAGCAAATTAAGCCTTGACCAGCTGCCGCTTTTAGACAGCGGAGATTTTGTTGAAGCAACAGGTCAGGTTATAAAAACACAAACGGGTGAAATTTCTGTTGAAGTTTCAGCACTGAGGCTTTTGGTTAAAAGCCTGCGGCCGATGCCGACTGACATAGACGGTTTTAGCAATAAAGAAGAACGAATGCGCCGCCGATATATTGATACCAATGTAAATAACAATGTTTATGAAAGATTCGTTAAAAGAAGTAAATTTTGGCAAGCAACCAGGGACTTTTTAAACAATAACGGTTTTCTTGAAGTGAACATTCCTGTTTTAGAACATACTACGGGCGGGGCCGATGCCAACCCGTTTGTCACTCATATGGACGCTCTTGACCAAGATTTTTACCTTAGAATTAGCCACGAACTGCCATTAAAGAGATTGCTGGGCGGCGGCTACGAAAAAGTTTATGATATAGGCCCAAGGTTTAGGAATGAAAACTACAGCGATGAACATTTGCCGGAGCATGTTGCGATGGAGTGGTATGCGGCTTATTGGAACTGGCAAGACGGCATGAAGTTTATGACTGAAATGTATAAGTTCGTAATTGAACAAACTTTTGGTAAGTTAAATTTTAACTTAGGCGGCTTTGAAGTTGACTTATCTAAAAACTGGGAACAATGGGACTATCAAACTGTTATTAAAGACAGGTATGGTATTGATGTTTTTGATTGCTCATTAGACCAAGTTAAGAATGCTTTAAAAGCCAATAATTTAGAGGTAGAAAAATCAGAAAATGTTGCCAGGGGTATAGATAAGCTTTGGAAAAACATCAGAAAAGATGTTGCCGGTCCGGTTTGGCTAATTAATACGCCTAAATTTATTAGTCCGCTTTCTAAAGAAAACCCAGACAACCCGCTTACTGTTCAGCGTTTCCAGCCGGTTATTGCCGGCAGCGAACTAGGCAATGGTTTTAGCGAGCTTAACGATCCGATAGAACAATTAAATAGGTTCCTTGAGCAACAAAAAATGCGGGATGAAGGCGACGAAGAGGCCATGATGCTTGATATCGATTTTGTTGAAATGCTTGAGTATGGCATGCCGCCTGCTTGCGGCTGGGGATATAGCGAACGAGTTTTTTGGATTTTTGAGGGTGTTTCGGCGCGCGAGGGCGTGCCTTTCCCTCAGTTAAAGTCTGAAATTGATTCTGTAACAAAGTCTATTTATCCTGAAATAGTCTAGGAGAATCTTGCATTGTTCAATAAATTAAAAGAACAATTAAAATCGAAACCGCAGCTTTATGCAGCTTTATTTACATTTGGTTTTTTACTGGCGGGCAGTTTTCTTTATTATTTAGGTCTAGAATTTATAATTCTTTTAACTCCTCTTATTGTTGGATGTATTTTGGCGGCAATTATCTTTTTTTGGGAAGAAACGCCTAGAAAAAAAATCATAACTATAAGTACGGTAGCAATAAGCGGTTTTATTATTGAAGCTATTGGCGTAAATACAGGCCTATTGTTTGGAGATTACAGCTATGGTAATTTACTTGGTTGGAAAATATTTGGAACTCCAATTTTTGTAGGTTTGTTATGGTTTTTGGTTTCATACAGCGCGTTTATTATTGTCAAAGAACTTAACAATAGCACTTGGATGAGTTTATCATTGGGGGTAATTTTAATTCTTAGTTTCGATTTAATATTAGAACAGTTCGCAGTTCTATATAAGTTTTGGTTTTGGCCCGGCAACCAGGTTCCATTATCTAATTATTTAACTTGGGCTGTCGTTGGGCTGGGGTATCTAATTTTTTATGAATTATATTTAAAGAAAAGCAGCGGCCGATTCCAGTTATACGCCGCCGCTGTTCTGCCAATATTAAGCATTTGGCTATATTTAATGGTATTTATAAAAAGTTTCTAAATTCTCAGCTTTCTTTAAGTTGTAACCACTAAATTAACAATTGTAAGCTTAATGCTTATGGTCATTTAAAAGGAGGGTAAATGGGACGGTCTTCTCTCCAAGATTGTCCCAGGTACTCCATTTAAACAAGGAGGTTAGCTTATGAAACGGAACTTTTCAAAAAGAGTTAGTAACAATCTTAAATCTTTTCGAGAGGACTTAAAAATACTTCAAAGGCAAATAACCAAGCAAAGTGTTTATAAAAGACCAATGGCTTATGCGTTCGATAAACAATACAGCAAGCATAAGAAAAAATTCTTCAATGATTTTTACGAAGGAGGTAAATATAATGAGATGTCCATCAGATGGTAGCATGCTGCGGGTGATAGACAGGGCAGGTTTAGATTTAGAATATTGCCCGGATTGCCGCGGCGTATGGCTAGAGCGAGATGAGCTAGATAAACTTTTAGACGAACCCGATGAGAGCTTATTGGCCGGCAGCCTGAATTATGGTGCCACAAGAAGAAGCAGAAGCAAGTCTTTGGTTAGCGAACTATTCGATTTTTAAATATAAGGTTAATAATGGCACTTAGGCCAAAAAAGTATATTGCATAGAGCTCAAGGCAGAGTCACAATATCAATATATACTAATACTATTTTTGGGGCTCATGAGAAGAAGAATAGGCAAGCGAATAAAGACCGGCTTAAGGCAAATAAGTGAAGATTTGCAAGAAATTCAAAAACGAATCCGCCATAAGTCCGTCTATGCCAAGAAGTCATTTACAAACTATTCAAGGCATCCCAAGCATCCTAAAAAACCCCAAGATTACACCACAAGTTATTAATACTATCTTTATATAAAAATCCCCCAATCGCGCAGGGGGATTTTAAATTTTATCCTTGGGTGTATAATGGCATTAAAGGGAAAAATAAACATGAAACTCCATAGATTTTACATTAAGGAAATTCATAA
>CAZJDP010000066.1:0-3906 GCA_964544805.1 uncultured Candidatus Saccharibacteria bacterium | reverse complement strand
TTGTGGTTCAATAACTTTCGTTATCCATGTTGCAAAGGTAGTGAGTTAATGCGATAATATTGACAAATAACAAAGCTTATGCTAATGTATATACACTTATATAACATAAAAAAATGAATGAACAAATAACAGACAGCAAAGAAAAATATCTCATCCAGAGAAGAAATGCTCAATTAGCTGGAATACAGAAAACTTACGAGTTAGTACCTTTTGGGGTGGGTGATTTGTCTGCTGACGAGATAGAAAAATTGATTAATGACATAGGATTTTATGATGAAACTTCTAGGTCGGTTGTAGGCATGGGCATCTGCTTGCCGAGTCTTATTAAGTATGAAAGAAAATATGATAATAAAAATTATAAAAGAAAAGCAGCCAAAGAAGATGACCCAGATTATAAAAGAACAACTCTATTCAATCACTATTTGAACTCTTATATAGAATCCATGGAGTACCCAGAGAATGCATCTGCTTTAATTAGCCTTCTGAAAAGATTATTAGAAGGTAGAATTAACATATCTGATGATGAATTACTAGATAGGTTTAGCTCTGCTTTCGTTGGGCAATGGAACGAACAGGCCGTTGAAAATGCATTAATTGCAAGTAATTGTTTGTGTTCAGAAGGTTCAGTTGAAGATGATGGCGTAGGAGTAGACTTGTTGGTTGTCGGCAATGATAATTCAATATATAAAATAGATGTAAAATCTTCTATGGGATCTTTAGAACCTTATGGAAAGGCTTTTGTAAGCGCAGATGGCATAGAAGGCTATAGCGAACAAGAACAGGATAGATATTATTCTACGCCAGGATTTGCTGTTAGCTTGGGGCCAAAGAAAACAAATATTCTCTTAGTTATCACAGGTGTTGGGCGGCCAATTGAAAGATTAAAAAGTAGGGATAGTAGCACAGGAAAGTTTGAGCATAAAACAGTTTTTATGCCCGTCCCAAAATTCGGCTATGGTGGTGACTTTGATATGAATGAATCTATTACTGTTTTAAAAAGCAGATATTTAGCCATTGCAAATGCAGCGAAAGTTGAACTACCAGAAAAAGAAATATTAGAAAAGTTTGGCAAACCGGCCGCTAAAATTATTCTAAATAACTAACTTGCTAATATAATAAAAAAGTTATATAGTATAATTAATGCAAGAAAGATATATAATTCATTTACCCGCTGCCGATGAACTGAAAGTAAAAATTATAGATTCGCTCGAAAGTGGCGAGGCTGTTCCTGTAGTTGCCGTTAAACTTGGTACTTTTTCTATTGGCCTTGTAAACAACCACCCACAATTTGTTCAAGAAAAAAGTCCTGATAACGATTATTTTGAAGATAAAATAGCATTACAACCTCAGTCTATCTATACAGCGGTATCAGAATCGGATTTTGGCCGAGGCTTAGTATCGGCGGTGCATGGATTTATAGATGGTAATAACAAGCAATTTATTTTAACACTGACAGACAATATGGAACAATTTGGAGATATTCCTACCGAACTTGTTATTAATGACGATTAGCTAGCTTTTTGCACTTTGTTCAATGTATATAAGTTCCTATATTTGACTCTTTTTATAAGGAACAAACTTCATTTCAATTAAGTTGGCCAATAAGTGAAGTTCCCTGTCTGTGGTTCAACAACCTCATCTAAATTAACCAGATTTAGTTTAAATCTTACATAGTATTATCTTGACGAGATTGGGTACCTATAACATACGAATCAACGCCATTTAAGATATTCTCAGCAATAGTTAGTTTTTCTGTGACGGTGTGTTCAGAGAGTCCGTGGCTTTGGGAGCTATCAACCCTTACCGTTTCTTCACCGTTTTTCTCACTGCTAACAAGAAAATCTAATAAAGAGAAATCGGTATATTCGTAAATATCTTCAGTTGTTAATATGTACTGTTTGGGTATTTTTTGACCACGAGATTCATAAAAAATTTTAATAGTGGCTAGCGAAATGCCTTCTTTTGATTGCGTATCGTCTATGAACGCTTCAGGAATGTTTATTATAATTTGAGTTATTTCTCCGTCCGGGATTGTTATTGGTTTGTAAAGCTCTTTGGGAACCAGCCGCAGCCTAATAGAGGGTATATTATCTGTAAGAGCGTCATGGCTTTTATATATAGGAATATGGTACTTATTGACCAAATTACTGTTATTAGCAATTTGACGAGTAATTTCGTTGGTTATTTGGTCTGCATCTTCTAGCAAAGACGGTATTTTATTGCGTAAAAGCTCATGACATATACCGAATAACCTTAAGCTTTCAAGGTCTTTGTCGCTAAAATCAGGACTATTTTCAAGGCTAGGCATAAATGTAATTTTAGCTTAAATTTGTAAAATTGTCGATTATATTTTATTGACTTTTAATAAATATTCTATTAGCATGTAAGCATTCTGTACAACCGTACAGATGTTCCAACACAAGGAGGGGATGTGGGATCTTATCTCACTTTGCAGTCTCCGACGGTTAGGTATCCTGCTGTCGGCCAACCGCAGCTTGTCTTGGTATGCAACCAGGACACGGAACCAGAAGTGCTTCGGAATTATCTTGGCGCAATCTGGTACATGATCAGCGGTAGAAGTGTTGTTGATCAATTCGAAGTGCGCCAGAAGGACGGTAGGACGCAAGTAGTGCTTACCCTTATCGAACAATGCATTCAAGATGATGCCGCTTGGTATCGGTCATTCGTGGCCGTCCAGGACATCATCGCCCATACCAACTTGTTGGTTGGGCAGCTTCCTTCCCCAACTCACTGAACTGGTGAGCCCCTGCGGCAAACTCTTTCTTCCCCATAAGAAGAGTTGCCCAGGGGCTCGCCCCCAACCTTTTAAGCCCTTTGATAGCAAATCTAGCACAAAACAACATTTTTGAATGCGCCTTGCGAGCCATAATAGATCATTTCTTTCGCACTATATCTAAGGATATGTTTTGAAATAAATAATTTATTACGACAGACACAATCCATTATTCAAGAAATAGTAGGTTTTGCTCCAGAGTTGCTATAGTGACACAGACTGCCCATGGAGGGCTTTTTTAATTGACAAATAAGCTATAATCTTTTATATTTTGATCGTTCCCCTATAGGAAGTGGGTTTAATGACTTACTACACAATTCTGGTGCCCGAAAGTACGGGGCATGGGCTGGAAGGCGTGGATACATCTGTGCTTATAGCCCTGCTGAAGGAAGCAAAAGACGAAAATGGAAAGCCTTGCTTTGGGCAGGTGAAGCAGATTCGTCGGCAAGATGGAATTTTCGTTGAGGTGCTGGGTGAAGACGCTCGGCAACAGAACGAAAACACCGACACAATGAATGGAATCATTAAAAGGTTCCGTTCATAAATATTTTGGTGGGCCAATGAGGCTTGAACAGCTCTCTCTGGCCCACCAAAGTAAAATACTTCTGTATAATAATTAACTTATGAATAAAATTAATACTAAGATTCTAATGAGCGGAGTTGATTACTTTGCGGTTGAAGAACTAAACCCTTACAGCTCTATTAATAACCAGCCAAGTATAGAAGCAGCAAAAGAAGAATACCTGTCTTTGCAAGATACTTTTCAAAATGCTGGAATTGAAATAATTAAGACTCCTGCCCCCGAAAACTGCCAAGACGGCGTATACACGGCCAACTGGGCGCTTTGTTTGGGTGGACTAGCCATTATGGCCAATTTGCCTAAAATGCGTTCCCAGGAGTCTCCTTATGCCGAAAAAGCACTAAAAAATTTAGGGTATGACATTAAGCGCCTTCCGGAAGATATTAGATTCAGCGGCCAAGGAGATGCCCTGGTGTGCGGTAAATATATTTTTGCCGGCTACGGGTATCGAACAGATTTGGCAGCTCATGAGTATATTAAACAGTCATTTGCCAGAGAAGTTGTTAGCCTGCAAACTGTCCCAGCATTAGAT
>CAZJDP010000065.1:0-3910 GCA_964544805.1 uncultured Candidatus Saccharibacteria bacterium | reverse complement strand
CGTCTGTCATTAATTAATAATTATAGCCTAAACCCCATATAGTTCAGCTTTAACTCGCTGACAATAAATTTTGGCGGCTTCGACTAAATGTTTAGCCTCGCTGGGGCTTATGGCGGTATAGCCTTTGCCGTTTTGAACTTTAACAATTCCATTTGGCCTAATATCGTAACGAATATTTCTGACCTGTTTAATGCCTGCTTTGTCGATCCACTCTTCATGCCACACCCAAGAATGCTCATCTAGGCAAAAGAATTCCCGACGATGTCCAGCTGGTACCGGACCAAAAATTGTGCCGCCTATTTTGGCTTCCCGGCGAATAAGCTTTCGATATTCATCAGCTTGTTTTTGAGCCTTAGACTGGGCTTTTATCTTGCCGAGCATTTATGCTACCTTATCTTTGTTGTACCAATCAGGTGTAGGAAAAACATTTTCTTTGGTGTTATATACTTCGGCAACTGTTTGCCTGGCCTGATGGGCTGCGAAATTAGCTACATTATTTTCTGATATTTCGGGCTGTGGCTGATTGGGCTGGGAATATATATCGGCTTGTGCCGGCTGGCTGGCAGAAGAATTAGCCAAAGAATAATAATTAGCATCTACAGCCTCTAGTTTAGCTAAGGCTTGGAAAATCTCATATAGCCTGGCTTGGGCCGCATTTAATTCTAGTGATTTAATTTCTTCGTAGTTCATAATCTCTTTAGTCTTAAATGCCAAATAGTGTTTCGGCATTTTTTGTAGTTGCTGCAGCTAGTATCCCCAAGTCTTCTTTTCGAAGCTCACTAAGAAACTCCGCCGTTAACACTACATTTTTAGGCTCGTTTATTTTACCACGAACAGGCACTGGCGTCAAGAACGGCGCATCTGTTTCAAGCAGCAAAGAATTTAAAGGAACTATTCTAGCTGCCTCAAGCTGGGCTGGGTCTTTAGTAAATGTCATTATGCCGTTCAAGCCAATATATAAATTTCGGCTTAAAGCCTGGTCTAATTCTTTAGTTGTGGCCGTAAAGCTATGCACCACACCTTTAATATTGCTGTATGAATCAAATATGGGCCAAAAATCATTAAAAGCGTCGCGAACATGAAAAATTATTGGCAAATTCTTACTTAAGGCCAGCTCAATTTGAAACCTTAAGGCCTTTTCTTGGTCTTCTTTAGAAGAATGATTATAAAAATAATCTAGTCCGCATTCGCCTACAGCGATAACTTTAGCTTGCCCAGCTAACTTGGTTATTTTATTAAAAGCCTCTTGTCCTAATTTGGCATCATGCGGATGAAGGCCGATACTGGCCCACAAATTGTCTTTGTCTTTTACAAAATCAACCGCTAATTTACTGGTATGCTCATCTGTTCCAACGCATATCATTTTGCTAACGCCAAATTTATTAGCATTATTAATTACCTCTAGCGGGTCCAAATTATATTCACTATCATGTATATGACAGTGTGTATCTATAAAATTCATATTATTGCTCATTTTTTGGGAACAAAGATCCTTCAAGCGGTGAAACAAGGCCATCTTTAAATACAGCTGCTATTTTTTGGGCTGTTTCCGGCAAGAAAGGCTCAAGCAGGTCGGCAATTTCCAGCAAGCAGCTAACGCAGTAAGCTAAAACTTCTTGCAAGTGCTGTGTATCGCCTTTTTTAGCAATTTCCCATGGTTTTTCGGTATCTATGTACTGGTTTAAGCCCCTAACCTGTTCCCAAACTTCTTCTAGTGCTTTATCAAAGCGAAATTCGGCCAGCGCCTGGGTGTAATCATAAATATCGTGGCTAGGTTCAGGAATTGTCCCAACAATATCAGATTGATATTTACCAACCATCGCAACCACTCTGCTCAGGGCGTTACCAAGTTCGTTAGCAAGTTCGCTATTGTAAACTTTATCTATCTTTTCCCAGGAAAAGTCTCCATCGCTATAGCTGGGAACATGCCTTAGCAAGTAGTACCTAAAGGCATCGGTTCCGTATTTACTAATTATTTCTGTGGGCGCAATAGAATTACCTAAACTTTTGCTCATTTTTTGGCCGTCAACATTAATAAAGCCATGAACGAATAGTGTTTTAGGTAAATCAAGGCCTAGCGCAAGCAGTATGCCGGGCCAAATGGCTGCATGAAAACGCAAAATATCTTTGCCAATTATTTGAACAGAAGCCGGCCAAAATTCTTTAAAATCTTTGTATTCAGGGTAACCAAGAACTGTTATGTAATTAAGCAAAGCTTCGAACCAAACATACATTACTTGTGTGTCGTCGCCGGGAACGGCAACTCCCCAGGCTAACTTACTTTTTGGCCGCGAAATACTTATGTCGGTTAAGCCATCTTTAAACACCGAAAGAATCTCATTTTTTCGGCTTTCAGGAATAATTTTAAACTCGCCGCTGTCTATGCTTCTTTTAATAACATTGGCAAACTTGCTAAGAGCAAAAAAATAATTTTCTTCAGATATTTGTTCATAAGGACGATTATGATTGGGGCATTGGCCCTCATTCTGTTTAGCAACTTTTTCGGTAACAAATTCTTCACAGCCAACGCAGTACCAGCCGACATATTCTTTTTTATAGATATGGTCAGCTAAATTTTGCCATACTATTTGCGCCCTTTGTTCATGTGCTGGATCTGTCGTTCTAACAAATCTATCATAAGAAATATTCATTTTTTTTAGTAAATCTACAAACGCTTTGGCATTCTGGGTAGATAATTCTATGGGCGACACTCCAAGTTCCTGAGCTTTTTCGGCAATTTTTGAGCCATGCTCGTCTGTGCCTGTGCTGAATAATACATTTGTATCTGGCTGTTGCCGATTGTATCTAGCCAGGACATCAGCGTAGACAAATTCAAGAGCATGGCCAAGGTGGGGCTCTCCATTGACATAGGGAATAGAGGTGGTAATAAAATAATTGTTCATACTTAACTACTATTGTAACAGGTTAAGACGAAGACAGATGCCATAAATAACAATATTGGCATTTATAAACATTTAAATTAATTCCTCTTTGGATACTAGCAACTAATGCAGCTGTTCTAGCTTCTTTTTGGCTATCGAATGCCAGCTTGTCTGAGCAAGGTAAATCTGAGGCAATATTATCGTGCATATTTTACGATTATACTATTCGACAGCAACAAGCTGAACATCGAAAACTAAAACAGAATTTGCCGGTATAGCGCCCATAGCTTGTGCCCCATAACCAACACTAGGCGGGACAATTATTCTTCTGATGCCGCCAATTTTCATCCCCGGAATTGTTTGCTCCCACCCTGGAACAACCTGCCTCTCGCCAAGTTTAAATACAAATGTAGAGTTTACACTTTGGTCGAACAACTGGCCATTAGTCAGCCAGCCTTTATAATAAACAGCAACTTTTTTACCCGCCAATGCTTCACTGCCGCTGCCCTGCTGAATATCGCCAAAAAGAGCATTTTGGGAGTCTTTATATTTTTCATATTCTTTAAAAGACTCTGGCCCGGGTACACTTGGACTGTTGTTATTATTAGAACTAGAGTTACCAGAATTATTATTGCTATTTTTATTAATACCGCTGCCTAAACTAGCCGGATTACTAGGCTGCGATTCATTAACTTTAAGCGAACTATCGCTGTCAGAGTTATCCGAAGAGCCGCCAAGCGGTACGGTATCAGAATTTTGCAAATTTAAGGATGCTACCTTTTCTGATCCATCGACTTCTGCCAGTGAACTGACCTGTTTCTTATTTTTAATTACAAAAAATACTCCCAAGCCCGCGGCGAGCACCAAAAGTATTACCCCACCTGATATAAATATTTTTTTGTTTTTTGTCATTCAAAAATATTATAACAGATTTTATTCGTATCTTAGGGCTTCTATGGGATCAAGTTTAGATGCTTTTATAGCCGGTAAAATACCTGCTAGCAATGTTATTGTTGCCACAGAAACAA
>CAZJDP010000064.1:0-3960 GCA_964544805.1 uncultured Candidatus Saccharibacteria bacterium | reverse complement strand
CGTTTTATCGCCTAGCTTCTTTATAATAGCAAAAAAGGCGTAAAAAATCAAGATGGTTTCTTAAAATAAACTATTTTATAACTTTATCGGCCAGGCCATATTTGACAGCTTCTTCGGCGGTCATCCAATAATCTCGGTCAACATCTTGTTCAATTTTGGAAAGTTTTTGGCCAGTATTTTTAGCTAGTATTTTATTAAGCTGTTCTTTAATTTTAAGCGACTCTCTTAAATCTATTTCCATATCAGTCACTTTGCCTCTGGTTCCACTAGAAGGCTGATGAATCATGACCTTGCTATGTGGTAACAATATCCTTTTGCCTTTAGTTCCACTACTAAGTAAAAAAGCGCCCATACTAGCCTGCAAACCGATGCCTACAGTTTGGACATCGTTTTTAACATACTGCATGGTGTCATATATAGCCATGCCGTCATAAACACTGCCGCCAGGGCTGTTTATGTAGAATATTATGTCTTTCTTAGAATCTTCGGCAGCCAAAAATAACATTTGGGCTACTACCAAATTTGCCGTATGAGGGTTGACATCTTCACCAAGGAAAACAATTCTATCTTTCAATAGCCGACTATAAATATCGTAGGCTCGTTCTATTCTTCCATCGTTTTCAATAACTGTAGGTATTAACATAACAGATAGTTTACATGAACAATTGGCACTCGTCAATATAGAGTGCTAATAATTATTATTTTTGTAGGCTGACTAGCTTAGCTATGGTTTTTTCAGTTAACAACCGGCTGGCTACATCTTTTCTGGCCGACGGTTTATTAAGTTCGTCTTGCATTTGCTTGTCGCTATATTGGCCTTTTAAAACCTGTAGCCTAATTTCTAGTTCTTCCGGTGTGACGGTTATGCCCTCTTTCTCGGCAACTTCACTTAAGGCAAGCCCTGCTTTCAACCTTTCAATAGCTACCGGAACTAGCTCGGCCTTTTTATACTCTTCTTCTGTCTGGTTGCTATTTTCTAAATAGTCTTTAATAGTTTCGCCTCTGTAAGAAAGATTTTGTTTAAACTCACGGTCGACAATTTCTACTTGTTCGTTAATTAAAGAATCGGGTAATTCTACCTTGGTTTTTTTAGCCAAAGCTTTAACTATGTTGTCTTCGAATTCTCTGGTTGACAATGAAGCATTCTCGGTTTCTAACTGTTTTTTAATATCAGCCTTAAGGTCTTTTAAGGTTTTAAAAGGTCCGGCTTTTTCGGCCAGCTTGTCATTTAGTTCTGGTTTAATGGTTTCTTCTAGCTTAACCAGTTTGACTTTAAATGTAACTTTTTTACCCTGCAGTGCTTTAACGCCGTAATTTTTGGGAAAAGGAATGGTAAATTCTTTTTCTTGCTGTTTTTTCATGCCAATAATAGTGTCTTCAAAACCGGGAATAAATGAATTACTACCTAACGCCAAAGGGTATTCTTTGCCGCTAGCGCCTTTGACCTCTTCGCCTTTTGCATCTTTACCGGCAAAATCTATCCAAGCCCTGTCGCCACTTTTTGCTAGACGATCTACCTCTTTAAATTCTGCCATCTGCAAAACTAGTCTATCTAAAACTTCATCTATATCTTTGGCCGTAACGGTTTTTTTCTCGTGCTTGACTCCAAGCTTATGATAATCTGGCAATTTTACCGCCCCAATGACTTCTATTTCGGCATTAAATTCAATTTGGTCATAAGGCACAAATTTAGTCAGCTCTATTTTAGGCTGGGCAACCGGGCGAAGCTTTTGTTCGAACACTGCTTCGTTAAATAAATTATTAACAACTTCATCTAACACTTGTGATTGCAGGTAGTTAGGGTCAATATTTTTTTCGACCAGCTCTTTAGGCACTTTACCGGCTCGAAAACCGGGTACTTTTACCTGAGGTGCCAGTTTGGCGACTGATGCTTCTTTGGCTTTTAATAAATCATCTTGGTTGCCTTTAATATTTAAAGATATTTTTGTATCGCTGAGTTTATTAAGTTTAATTTGCATGAGGCCCATAATAACAGATTATTGACAAACTAGCTAGTCTTCTTCATCTGTATCACCGCTCCATCTTTGGGCCGTCAAAATCATTGCTATGGCCATTATTTCATCTTTTATCTCTTCGCCGGTCTCTAAATCTTTAACCTTGAATTCTTTACTAACTAATTCCTCTTCGCCTATAAATAGCACAAACTTAATACCTCTTTTGATGGTATTTTTAATTTTTTTATCGATTTTTTTATCTGTTGGATCAACAGCCAGTCTAGTGCCTTGGCTCCTAAGGGTCTTAAGTATTCCCTGAATCTGAACCATCTTAACGCCAATTGGTATCACAACGGCATCAATTTCGCTCGCAAGTTTAGGCAGTAATTTATGTGTTTCAAGAAAATCTCTAATTGTGACATCGCCCATGCCAAACCCAACTGTAGGCACCGGTTCGACACCGAACAAACCAACTAAGCCATCGTAACGGCCGCCGCCGAACAATGAGCGGCTATTGTCTGGGTTGGTGTCATAAACCTCAAAAACAATGTCTGTGTAGTAATCAAAGCCGCGCATTAACGAAATATCATACTCGGCATTAGTAACACCGCTTTTCTTTAATGAAGCCTCTAATTCTAAAAGTTCCTTGTAAGAATTATGATTTTTGATATTTTCAGGCAAGTCTTGTAAATTTTTGATACTTAAAATATTTGCAACTTTATTGGCAGCCTCTGGGTCGCGATCGATGCTAGCGGAAAGAGTTTCTTGTATAAGTTTTTCAAATTGTTCAGCCGGCATTTTATCTTTTTTGTCGATAAGCCTAATTAAACTAACCGTTTCTTCTTCATTTAGCTGCAAATAATCAGTTACAATATAGTTAATAAGTTTTCTGGAATTAATTTTAATTTGATAATCGTTCCGGTTGGCGCCAAAATTCTGCATTATTGTATCGGCCAGTAATATAATTTCATAATCTCCATCTAGGCCGTCAAGCCCGAACAGGTCGGCATTTAGTTGCCAGTGTTCTCTTAAGCGCCCTCTTTGTGGCCGCTCATAACGCCATAAATTTGGGGTACTGAATAACCTTAACGGATAAACTAATTCTTGCCTCTTAGCAGCAACCAGTCTGCTAACTGATGGGGTCATTTCTGGCCTTATAACTACCTGCCTGTCTCCCCTGTCGGTAAATATATAGGTTTGTTCATTAACAATTTCATCGCTACTTTTAGCTGAATATAACTCGGCAGGCTCTAATATGGGCGCATCATATTGCTCGTAACCAAAGCTAAGACAGCTTTGCTTCCATATATTTGTTATGTAATCCTGGAGCCGCTTATCTTCAGGATAAAAATCTCGTGCTCCCTTATAAGGTTTGGTAGATAATGCCATAATAAATCCAATTATAGCCTATTTAGTAACAACTTAGTTTTATTTACAGAAAAACTATTGACGGGCCCCTGTTCTAGATGGTTAGATTAGAATAACTATAAATAAGGGAGGATCCTATGGCTGCTACCAAAAAAGCAGATACTAACAAAAAGCCAAAGGCAAAAACAGAAGCTAAAAAAACAAACAAAAAAGAGCTGAGCACCAAAGCAGTGGCCGATAATAAGGCTAAAAAAGAAAACGACAACCTTGATTTTGGCGGAAAACTTTCCTGGATTTTTAATAACTTAAAATTGGTTTGGGACAATATTGTTTTAAATATTGGTACTTTGGTTTTAATTTGGCTTATTCCTTTTTCGGTGATGATTATAGCCATGATAATTATGGTTGCCGGCGGGGCTGGCTGGCTGCAAATTCTGAACAATAGCAGTTCAGTAAGTGGCGGAAATATTGCATTTGGCGGCTTAACAATTTTAGGCTTGTTTTTATTTTTAGCGGGTCTTGTCGTCGCTATTATCCTAGCTCCTGCTTCGACCATTGTTCAGCTAGAAAGTACCCGAGGGCATAAAATAGACTTTAAAACAACTTGGGAAAAATCTTTGAAATATATTGGAAGATA
>CAZJDP010000063.1:0-4001 GCA_964544805.1 uncultured Candidatus Saccharibacteria bacterium | reverse complement strand
TCATCACCATCATCAAGATTAATAGCTATTAGGCCAGAATTACGCACATTTTTATACTGTTCAAAAGCTGTTTTCTTAACCACTCCTCTTACAGTACACATAAATAAGAAGCCGTCCTGATGATCTTTTGGTACCCTAATAACTGAGCTGACTTTTTCTTCAGGCTGCAGTTGTAATAAATTAACAATAGCTACGCCTTTGGCATTTAATCCGCTCGCAGGTACTTCGTAGGCTTTAAGCCTGAAGACCCTGCCCTTATTTGTAAAGAATAACAAAAAGTCATGTGTTGATGTTACTACAACATGCTCAATAATATCTTCTTCTCTGGTAGACATGCCTCTTCGGCCCTTGCCGCCACGACCCTGTTTTTTGTATTCTGCTTCAGGACTTCTTTTTATATAATTAGCTGATGTTAAGGTGACAACAACTTGTTCATCTGGTATCAATTCTTCATCGCTGAATTTGCCTAATTCCTGAGGAATAACTTTTGTTCGTCTTTCATCTCCAAACTTATCTTTGAGCTCTTTAAATTCTTCTTTAATAATGGCCAGTATTTTATTCTCATCGCCAAGAATGTCTTTAAGTTTGGCTATTAGTTGCTTTAGCTCAGCAAGCTCGTCTTCTATTTTCTTGCGCTCTAAACCAGCAAGAGTTCTTAGCTGCATAGATAAAATTGCCTTGGCTTGAATTTCAGACAATTTAAATTTCTTAATTAAGTTCGCTTGCGCTTCTTCAGTCGTTTCAGACGCCCTAATTGTAGCAATTACTTCATCTATGTGATCTAGCGCAATAGAGAGACCTTCAAGTATGTGAGCCCTGGCTTCCGCTTTGCTCAGCTCGAATTCTGTTCGTCTTCTGACAACAACTTGACGATGCTTTATGTGCTCGTTCAAAATGTCAGAAAGACCTAATACTCTTGGCTGAATCCCATCGACTAAAGCGAGCATATTAAAATGAAAAGATGACTGCAATGGTGTTAGTTTGTATAGTTGGTTTAATATTTTTTTAGGATATGCATCTTTTTTTAGATCGATTACAACTCTTACAGTACCCCTGGCGCTCTCATCTCTAATGTCAGATATGCCAGTTATTTTTTTATCCTTAACAAGTTCGGCAATTTTTTCTAGTAAGCTTGCTTTATTAAGAGCATATGGAATTTCGCTAATTACAATAGAATGCAATCCCTTTTTGTTTCTTTCAACAATATCGGCTACACCCCTTACGACAATACCGCCTCTACCTGTTGCATAAGCAGTTCTTAAACTGTCTTTGCCAAATATTATACCGCCGGTTGGAAAGTCCGGTCCTTTAACAAATTCTAATAAATCGTCTAAGGTGGCTTCGGGGTTATCTATCAGATGAATAGTTGCATCAATTATTTCTACTAAATTATGCGGTGGAATAGAGGTTGCCATACCAACAGCAATACCAACCTGTCCATTAAGTAGTAAATTAGGTAATTTTGCTGGAAGCACCTCTGGTTCTTTTTCTGAACCATCATAATTTTCTCTAAACGGAACAGTTTCTTTATCTATGTCTTCAAGCAGTGCTTGGCCCGCTTTGGCCATTCTTGCTTCGGTATACCTTTCAGCAGCAGGCGGATCACCATCCATTGAACCAAAGTTACCCTGACCGTCAACCAGCAAATATCTAGTCGACCAATCTTGAGCTAAACGAACCATAGCATCATAAATAGCCACATTACCATGTGGATGATATTTACCCATGACATCACCAGTAATTCTTGCACTTTTAATAAACTTCGACCCTGGCTTCCAATTGTTTTTCTCCATAGAGAACAAAATACGACGATGAACTGGCTTCAAGCCGTCTCTAACATCTGGTAAAGCCCTAGCTACAATCACGCTCATTGAATAACGAAGGTAGCTGTCCTCCATAACATCTTCAACAGTTTTAAGTTCTAATTCCCTAGAATGATTTTGAGGTGGAATTATTTCTATGTCTGGCTTTTTTTCTTCATTTTCCATTTTATATATCCAAATCCTTTACAAACTTCGCCCTAGACTGAATAAAGTTCTTTCTTAGTTCGACCTCTTCGCCCATTAACTTATTAAAAATTGCATCTGCCTTTTCGGCATCTTCAACTTTTACCTGAATAAGCACTCTGTTTTCTGGATTCATAGTTGTCTCCCATAACTGAGTAGCATCCATTTCACCCAGACCTTTATACCTCTGAATGTCTGTTAATCCGGCTTGCTTCTTTCTATCGTCAGAAGCATCAATCTTGGCACCGTTATTTTTTCTTTCTTCTATAAGCGCATCTATAATAGAATCCCGCTCGGCATCAGAATATGCATAATGCTTTTTGGTTCCCTGGCCTTTTAATAAATAAAGCGGGGGCTTAGCTAAATACAAATGACCGCCTTCTATTATCGGGTTCAAGTATCTAAAGAAAAAGGTTAGCAGCAGAGTACTAATATGAGAACCATCTACATCGGCATCAGTCATGATAATAATTCGGTGATATCTAAGACCAGAAAGATCAAACTGCTCGTCAATACCAACGCCAAGAGCTTTAATTAGGCTAACAATTTCATTATTAGCCAGCATTTTATCAAGCCTAGCTCTTTCGACATTTAGCACTTTACCTCTTAGGGGCAGAATGGCCTGGCTCTTGCTGTCACGGCCGCTTTTAGCCGAACCGCCAGCAGAATCACCTTCCACTAAATAGAGCTCTGAATCTGAAGGGTTTTTACTAGAACAATCGGCTAGTTTGCCTGGCATAGACGCACCGTCTAGAACGCCTTTCCGAATAATGCTTTCTCTGGCTGCCCTGGCAGCTTTTCTTGCCCTGGCTGCCAGCAAAGCCTTGCCAATAATTCCCTTGGCAATAGCCGGATTCTCTTCTAGGTAATATGAAAAGTACTCTGAAAAGACTTTATCGACAAAGCCGCGAATTTCTGGGTTGCCTAATTTATTTTTAGTCTGACCTTCAAACTGAGGATCAGGAATCTTAACCAAAATAACTGTTGTTAAGCCCTCCCTAACATCATCGCCTGAAAGATTTTCTTCTTTTTCTTTCAGTAGTGAATTTTTACGAGCGTAATCATTAAGGACCCTTGTTAAAGCAGTCCTAAAACCAACCAAATGCGTTCCACCATCTGGGTTAAAAACATTGTTGGCAAATGCCTTAACTGTTTCGTTAAAGCTGTCATTATATTGCAAAGCAACCTCTACCATGACATCTTCAATTTGTTTTTCAACATAAAAAACAGTATCGCCAATTGTATCTTTGCCGATATTTAAGTGTCTTACATAACTTTGAATCCCACCCTCAAAATAAAAGGCACATTCTTCCTTAGTTTTTTCATTGTATGCATAAACTTTAACACCTTTAGTTAAATATGCCTGGTGCCTTAAATAATCAATAATCCATTCAAAATCAAAATCGGTTGATGCAAAAATAGTATCATCTGGCCAAAATGAAATAGTTGTACCATTTTCATTAGATTTACCAACCACTTCCAGTTCTGAAGTAGGCACCCCTCTTTCATATGTTTGCTGATAAACTTTGCCATTATGGCTAACCTGGGCGACAACTTTGCTAGATAAGGCATTAACAACACTAACTCCCACACCATGCAAACCGCTTGATACCTTATATCCGCCGCCGCCGAATTTTCCACCAGCATGAAGTATTGTCAGAACGGTTTCTAAAGTACTTTTGCCCGTTTTGGGATGAACATCTACTGGTATACCACGACCGTTATCTGTTACTTTAATGCCGCCGTCTTCTAGAAGAATAATCTCTACTTTAGATGCATAGCCTGCAATAGCTTCATCGACACCATTATCGGCAATTTCTTTTATTAAATGATGCAGCCCGTCTTTTCCGGTACCGCCAATATACATACCTGGTCGTTTTCGAACCGGTTCAAGTCCTTCTAAAACCTGAATTTGACTGGCATCATAAGTTGATCCATCTGTTTTTTGTTTAGCCATAACCCTCTGTTCGCTTTAATTATTTCTAGAATATTATA
>CAZJDP010000062.1:3127-4012 GCA_964544805.1 uncultured Candidatus Saccharibacteria bacterium | reverse complement strand
AAAGCCTACCAGAAAGGGCTTTGGCGAAGGGCTTAAAAAAGCTGGGCAAGAAAATGAAAGCGTAGTTGCCCTTTGTGCCGATCTGACTGAAAGCACTCAGATGCATATTTTTAAAGAAGCTTTTCCAGAAAGATTTTTTGAAGTAGGCATTGCCGAGCAAAATTTAGCGACAGTCGGCGCTGGTTTAGCCTTAACAGGCAAAATTCCTTTTTTGAGCAGCTATGCGGCATTTAGTCCAGGCCGGAACTGGGAACAAATTAAAACCACTGTCGGCTTAAACGATTTGCCGGTTAAAGTGGTCGGTTCTCATGCCGGTTTATATACCGGTGCAGACGGCGCCACTCATCAAATGCTCGAAGATATAGCTCTGATGCGGGTTATGCCCAATATGGTAGTTTTGTGTCCGGGTGATGCGCTTGAAGCCGAAAAAATGACTATTGCCATGGCTAAAAATGCTCAGCCAAATTACATAAGGCTATCCAGAGAAGCTACTCCGGTATTTACCACCGACAAAACTCCATTTGAAATCGGCCGGGCCTATATCTTAGAACCTGGCCATGAAGTAACAATTGTATCTACGGGTACTATGACATATCCAGCTTTAATGGCGGCTCAAATGTTATTTAAAGACGGGATAGACGCCGAAGTTATTCATGTACCTACCGTTAAGCCATTAGATGGAGTAACTATTCTAGAAAGTCTTAGAAAAACCAAGTGCGTAGTTACTGTAGAAGAAGCTCAAATTCATGGGGGTTTGGGTGGTGCTGTAGCCGAACTTATTGCCGAAAATTACCCTGTGCCGCTTAGAAGGGTCGGCGTCAAAGACCAGTACGGTCAAAGCGGTAAGCCAGATCAGTTGTTAGAGCATTATGGTTTAACTCCAAA
>CAZJDP010000062.1:0-3117 GCA_964544805.1 uncultured Candidatus Saccharibacteria bacterium | reverse complement strand
ATATAGCCATGGCTGCCCACCAGGTACTGCTGCAAACCGGCAAACATTAATAAATGTCGTTGAATACAATTGTACTGCTGCAAATTATCACCAGTAGTTTTTTAACTTTGTGGTATAGGCAGACTGGTATTGTTCTAAAAAACAGAACCCTACAAATTTCTTTCTTTGTCTATATTTGGGTAGCTCTTTCTGGTACTTTAATAGCATTAGCTGCCAATAACTTTGCCTTTCCTGGTTTGCCTAGCAAAGATGCATGGTTATTCATAGTTATTGAAGGTCTTTTTATTCCGGCATATTGGATAATCCAGTTTAAATTGATATCACTATTAGGGGCATCTAATGCAGTAATTACCCAGACTTTAAATTATTGGGTAGCTGCGGCTTTTGGCCTTTTAATTCTTGGCGAAGGCTTAACCAAAAATTCTGTGGCTGGCCTTTTGTTAATTGTGGCTGCCGTTTATCTATCGCTTAGCACTGACTATAAGGCTAGCCGCAATCAGCTAAAAGGTATAAATATTAATTATTTAAAAATAATGCTGGTTGTTGCTGCCGCACTTTTCTTTGCAATTGGCATGACGGCCGAAAAGCTGGCTTTAGGCAAGGTGGAAGTTTGGGATTATGCCCTATATGGTTGGTCGGCGCAGTTTATTGGCGCCGCTATTTTTTATTTTGCATTTGGCCGTAAAAGAAAAATAGCTATAAACCGGAAATTTATGCTCTATTCAACAACTGCCGGCCTTTTAACGGCGCTCAGTGGCGCTTTCTTTATAGCTGCCCTTAGCACTGGGATGCTTAGTAAAACCATTATTTTAGCCAGTTCTAAAATTGTACTTACTAGTGTTTTGGCTATTTATTTCTTTAAAGAAAATAATGATTTAATCAGGCGTTTTATTGCACTTATTTTGGCTCTGCTCGGATTATTGGTGATATTTTTAGGCTAAATATGTATAATTATCTTTTAGAAAAGGTTATGTTTAAAAAATGTCAATGACAATATCTCAAATAAGACAAACATGTGTAAACGCCAGGGAGTCTATAGAACGAGCTCGTAATGGCCATTATGCAATTGGTGCATTCAATATTGATAATCAAGAAACGCTGATTGCAGTTTCTAAAGCGGCTGCTAAAATGCAAGCGCCGGTTATGGTAGAAGTAAGCGACGGCGAAGTAAAAGCAATGGGGTTAAATAATGTCCGGGATTTGGTCAATAACTATAAGGCCGAATATGGAATAGAAATGTATATTAATCTTGACCATAGTCCGTCGGTTGAAGCTGCCAAAGCGGGCATAGACGCCGGATTCGAATTTATACATATAGATGTTAGCCAAGCAGATCATAATGCCACCGACGAGGAGATTGTTAAAGCAACACGAGAAGTGGTCGAATATGCAAAATTCACAGGGGCATTAGTCGAAAGCGAGCCTCATTATTTTGGCGGATCATCTAATGTCCACCACGAAGCTTTTGACTACAATGACATTAAAAAAACTTTTAGTACCCCTAAGGGAGCAGCTAGTTTTGTCCGCGATACAGGAATTGATACTTTTGCTGCTGCCGTAGGAAACTTACACGGTAGTTATCCAGTTCCAAAAAATTTAGATATTGGACTTTTGCAGCGAATCAGGCAAGCCTTGCCAAATTCGGTAAATATTAGTTTGCACGGGGGCAGCGGTACCCCGGGCCATTACTTTGAAGAAGCCGTTAGAATTGGTGTGACAAAAATTAATGTTAATTCAGATATGCGAAAAGCTTTTAGGGACACTTTAGAGCAGGTTTTACGGGAAAACCCTGATGAATATGCCGTAGTTAAATTAATGCCAGCTGTTTACGAAGCTGTGCAATTGGTTGTAGAAAATAAGCTAAAAAACTATAATTCGGTCGGTAAAGCCGTAGGTATTTGATACCATTCATATTTACCCTTGGCTGGATCAGGGTCGTAATAACCTATGTAGTATTCAAGATCTTTATGTACCCGGTTTAATTCTTCATAAAGACTGTCTTGGGTTAAGCAAAAATTTGTATTTTTTAGGTAATAGTCAACTAAAAAATTAATGTTAGCCTCGTGCCTGCTAAGATTGTGCTGGTCATAAGCTAACTGAGCTTCTGCTTGGTTAGAGTTATCGAGCCAAATGGCATCTAGCATTTTTTGATTAATTCTTAATTTAGGAGTTCTAGACCAGTCGCCATAATCATTGGGGGTTCCCCTAAAACGGTGATTGATATTAGATTGGTAATATTGAATAGATAACTGGGCCATTATATGTTTGAGTGCATTTTTTTCAGGATTATCTTCTTCGTTTAAAACAATATACTTTACAAAATCTTCAAACCCAATGATGGCATTTCCTGACATTCTACTGGCTAGTGTCCTCAGCGCTTTGTCGTTTGTTATGGATGTACTTAACATGGCAGTACGGCCCAGGTAACGGCAAAAAGCCAGCCAACCCATTGTGTAATATTCTGCATCTTGGTTTTCAAACCTAATTTCTCTAGGAGCGTAAAAATTATTTTTATTTTTTTTGCCAAGCGTTAATGTCATAAATTGATAGTATTCCAGTTGCCACAAATTTCAAAGCATAAGTGTTATACTTGAAGAATATGGAACAACAAAAAAATAGAAGCGATATAAAAATTTTAAGTATTGGCGCGGCCGTTCAAGATGTTTATCTAAAAGGTGCGTTATTTGAACCAGTTTGTGAACCTGACGGTGATTGTGTTGAAGAATTCCAACTTGGCAGCAAGAACGATCTTGACGAAGTTATTTTCAGTACCGGCGGCGGCGCAACTAATGGTGCTGTTTCGTTTGCCCGTCAAGGGCTGCACAGTGCCTATATGGGTAAAATTGCCCACGATGTAGCCGGCAGGGCAATCCTTGACGAGCTTCATAAAGAAGGAGTCGATACTAGCCTAGTGGGATATTCAAAAACAGTTGGTTCGGGCTATTCATGTATTTTGCTTGCCCCAAGCGGCGAGCGGACAATCATGTCATACAGAGGCGCAAGCTCCCACTACGAAGTTAATTTTGAAGATTTTAACGGTTCTCACCCCGATTGGATTTATTTAACCTCTTTAGAAGGAAATTTCGAAGTTATAGATACTATTTTTAAATACGCTGA
>CAZJDP010000061.1:0-4017 GCA_964544805.1 uncultured Candidatus Saccharibacteria bacterium | reverse complement strand
CTCACCGTAACTATCACTTCTCCAGATAGAGGTCAAGCCAGCAATATTCATTTGAGTAGTATCTATAATATCCGTTCCCGACCTGCTTCTTATGGCGCAATTTTGTGAATCTAAACCAACCGATTCTATTAAAGCATCTAAATATTCGCCAAATTTAAAATTTATGGTTCGTTTACTTAACATATCTCCATTGCTAAAAACTTTATCAGAAACTTCTTCTGTAACTTCTACCGAACCGTTTAAAATTAATGACGCAAGGTCGACTTTAATTATTTTTTGCTGGCCCGACTGTTCATTGGTTATAACCATAAATTGATCATTGGCCGAATCATCTTCACCTTCTCCTTCGGTATATTGTCTCGTTTGTACTTCTTGTAATGCAGCATCAATAATATCTGTTGGCTTAATTATAGTGCCAAGCCATTCTGTGTGGTTATCACTAGTAATGACATTAGATTGCACATCGTCACCTTCATTAAAAATCTCTTTGTCCGGCAATAAAAAGTTTAATTCTTGCAAATTACTAGTTTCGTATTCTTGCACCATTTCGGCTTCAGGGAAACTATAGACATCTAAAGTGTGTTCAGTACTTGCAATATATGTTCTATTTTCTTTACTAGGCTCGAACCTATATAGGCGATATCCTTGCCTTGTCAGCTCTAGCATGCGGTTACTGCCCAATTTACTGACAACATCTTCAAGTGGAATATTTTCCTGAGGTTCGACATTGAAATTCTTCATATATATATTATATCACTTTTTAACATATTTTTCAATTAAAGCACATAAGCCATCTAATGTTCGTTTAAGAAATAAATGATTCTGTCAAATATTATCAATATAAAATACATTGCTAGTAATTATCAAATAAATATTGTATAAATATACTAAGATGAAAGAAAATCAACCAAAGAATTACTCTGCCGAATTAAATGTTTTTGGAGGTCTTTATTCATTTAATAATGGCAGTGTTGATACTGGTACCAGTATCCTACTTAGTGAAAAGATTATAGAAGACATTAATAATGGCAATACAGCATGGTACCCCAGAATTGGCGATGAGTGCGTTTGGGCAGATTTATATAAAGACCGCAAAATAGTTGCCCAAATAGAGATAGATTGGACCTATAGAATAATTACTGTTTACACGACAAGTAATGGTGGTGAGTTTGGTGATACTAAATTATTCGAGCAAACTTTCAATAATGATAGTTTGCTAACCACATTCACCGAAGCCGTAATTCTTTCAGAGATTAATGCAGATATAAATTAAGCAAATCTGAATCATTGAATGGTTAATCATTGTAGGTATTAACGAATAGCGGTTTGAAAACATATAATATTTAGAAGCAGTCGTTATTTTAGATTTATTTTGATTTACAAAATTGCGTGGACTCCAGCCCATAAAAAAATCTCCTTTATTCGCTAGGAGATTAACAACTTGGATTTAAAGATTTATTGTTGGCAGAAGTGTTGGACTACTATCCTATTTTTTACGGCAACACCAGTAAGTGTATATCTAGCATCGACCATAGCTGCATAGTGTGCTCGTGAATTAACCCAGCCGGTCACTACTTCATTAGAATTTGGCTGGTAGCTGCTGATATTTTCACTAGCAGAAACACACTGAGGATTTGTGGGTTTAATTTTTACTAAGCTTTCACCAGTTACTGGGTCATAATGGCTGAAGTAATTTCTAGCTACCATGTCATCTGCCCTTGCTTGAGCAGTGGCTACTAGTCGTGGGTCGCTTACTAACGGAGCTACACCAACTTTTGCTCGTTCGGCATTGACGAGTTCAAGTATTTTGTCGGCATTAAGTGGTACTGTTTCTTTAACCTGACTTGGTCCAGCTGTAGATTGTGTCTGTACGCTTTTTACATCGTTTTCAACAGGTTTTTGAGCTTGAGCTAAGTAAATACCTATTCCAGCTAGAAAGACAGCTAAAGCAATGAGTATGTAACCTAAATCATTTCGCTTCATAAACGCATAATAACATCTTTTACCTCTTTTAAAATATATAAGTAGTATAATTTAATTATGGCAAATACTTATCAAAAGACAGCTCAGGTAGGAATCATCAAGGCTTGTTTGCGCTACATAGAAGACCCTAACAGAAATATCTTAAGCAGAATTTTTCTTGCTTTAACACCGCTGCTAGCAGTATGGATATTATCTCCGCTAGATTTAATGCCTGAAATTATTTTAGGGCCTTTAGGCCTAAGCGATGACATACTAATACTAATTGGCATATTTTTGCTTGTTCGTTTGGCAAATAATTTCTATAAATACCAAAAGTTCGTCCCAAAAAACAAACAACTCGAACCATAAGAAAAGAAACAAAATATAAAAAATAAAGGCTTTTCAAAAATGGTGACCCCGGCGGGATTCGAACCCGCGATCTTCTGGATGAGAACCAGATATCCTAAACCGCTAGACGACGGGGCCTTGGCATTCTTACAGCAAATATCATAACAGGGGTATAATTTAAAAACAACGGTATATTAAGTATTTTATAAATGATTATTTGTTAATATAAAAGCATATACATTACAATAAAAATATAAAAAACTGGTGGGCAATGTCATTTTTTAAGAAAAAAGCACAAAATTTAAACGAAAACGCGGCAGATAAAATTGCCAGCAGTCTTAAAAATGCCCAGGCCCTATCTGAAGTAATAATTAATTCTATTGCCGACGGTGTCGTGCTGTTAGATGCCAAGAAAAATATAATTATGTTCAACCCTGGGGCAGAGTCCATTACTGGTTGGAAAAAAGAAGATGCGGTGGGTTTATCTGCTGATGCAGTATTTAAATTTGTTAATGACAAAAATGAACCATATCAATCTGGGCTAGATCCGTTTTCAAAAGCAATTTCCGAAAAGACTATTATTAAAGACACTTCAGCTAATATAAGCACACAAGACGAAACCAAAACAATTGGTATATCTATAAGCGTTAATCCACTTGTTGATCAAAACGGCAACATTACCAGTTTAATTGGGGTATTTTTAGATGTTACCGAACAAAGGCAAGCCGATTCAGCCAGGGCAGAATTTATTAGCACCGCCAGCCATGAAATGCGTACACCCGTAGCTGCCATAGAGGGCTATTTAGCACTGGCTATGAACGATAAAGTTTGTCATATTGACACTAAAGCCAGAGAATACTTAAGCAAAGCACATATGAGCACCCAGCACCTTGGAAAACTTTTCCAAGATTTGCTTACCAGCGCCAAAGCAGAAGACGGCCGTTTAGTTAACCACCCCATAGTAGTTGAAATGGGCGAATATTTAGAGCAACTAGCAGAAGGCATGAAGTTCACCGCCGAAAAGAAAGGTTTGTTACTGGAATATCAAATTGGCGCCAGCCAAGATGCATCAACTGCCAACCCGGGCGATCACCAAGTTGTCCGGCCGCTTTATTATGCAATTGTCGACCCAGACAGAATGCGCGAAGTATTAACAAACCTGTTTGATAATGCCATAAAATATACCGAATCAGGCAAGGTCACTATAGGAATAACCGGCGATGATAGGGTAGTGCAGATACAAATAAAAGATACTGGCCAGGGAATACCAAAAGAAGATATAGGCCATTTATTCGAAAAATTCTACAGAGTTGACAATAGCGCCACCAGGGCAATTGGCGGCACCGGCCTAGGGTTATTTATTTGTAAAAAAATAGTCGAACTATATAACGGCCGGATATGGGTAGACAGCCAGCCAGGCGAGGGCAGTACTTTCTATATTAATTTACCTAGAATTTCCAGCCAAAAGGCTACTGAACTGCTTGCCACCCAAAGCGAAACAAGTACAAATTCAAGCCTTTAAAAATTACCAGCTGCATCTATAGGCAACCCTTTTATATAATGATACAATTATTTCTAGTTAATGCTTAAGTTAAAAGGGTAAAATATGGCAAAAATAATGCTCGTCGAAGACGATAACAATTTAAGAGAAATTTATGGCGAAAGACTAATTGCAGAAGGCTACGAAATTGTATCTGCAAAAGACGG
>CAZJDP010000060.1:0-4036 GCA_964544805.1 uncultured Candidatus Saccharibacteria bacterium | reverse complement strand
GACCTTTGAGGCTAATTAAGGGTGAAGATAACCCGTCTTCACCTGCGGATATTGCACTAAATTATATCGATAAATTACGGTTGGTTTACGGAACTAAAGAATATCCGGTGCGTTTTACAGAAACATCTATCAATAATGATTTTGCCCTTACAACTAAGCTGGAAGATACCAATACTCAGCTGCCATTTGTAAAAAACGGTATTCTAATTGCAGTTTTTACCATAAGATATTTAGACAGTCCAGAAGATAATATTATGGACCACGAAAGGTATGAATTAAGAAGAATTAAAAGTAGTACAGGTTTATACAAAAGGGAAGTTAATGACCATAATGAATCTGTTCATATTCCTTGTTCGCCCCAAGAAGAGGAGCTTTTAGCAGAAGTAATAAATATTCTAGGCCGGCAAAAACGCTGAAATACTAGACATTTTGTTTAAACTGTGGTATTATATACTACGAAATCTTACGATATTAAGATCGTCATAAATAAAAAAATACTATAAAATATAATAGGTATGGCTAAAAAGAAAAAACGCGGTCCAGGTAGACCAAGAAAAGAAGAAGTTAAAGCCGAAAAAGAGCCTAATTTATTCTTAAGGCAAGTTTACGCGGTTCTTTTGATTGTTTTTGCCGTGCTTATATTAATGGGCGGTTTTGGCTGGGGCGGCAATTTACCTATTAAGCTGTTCGATGCTACCGGCTGGCTTTTTGGCACAGCAGCATTCGTTGTTCCTTTTGTTCTTATTTATTTGGCGGTTCACAAATTTAAACACGAAGAATACAAAATACCTTTCAAAAGACTATTTTTTAGCCTAGTTGTTTTACTCGGCTTAAGCGGCATGCTTCATATTTTTGTCGATCCGCAAACAGCTTCTACTATAGCGGCAGAGGGTAAAAACGGCGGTCATGTCGGGCTGCTTATATCATCATCTTTATTAATGTTTTTAAACAATGTTACAGCATTTATTTTGCTATTTTTAATAACCGCAGTTGGGCTGCTGTACGCTTTTGACGGATCGCTGAAACAGATTTTTGAAAAGCTAACCAACAGGCCGGAAAAAGAACAAGACACAGATATTAGAAAATTAAAAGAAAAGGAACATCAGTTTCAGTTGCATGAAGGGGTACCGACTGTTCATCATCAAAAGGGCGAAAATTTAAAAGCTCCGCTGGCTGCTGCTTCATTTAAAAACAGAGGCTCCAAATTATCGGCAACAGAAGACCACGCCGCTCTTACGGCCGTAAATGATCCCAACTGGAAGTTCCCGCCGCTTAATTTGCTTAACCAAAAACAAGACAAGGCCGACCCTGGCAATGTAGAATCTAACGCCGAAATTATTCATGACAGTTTGTCTAACTTTAATATAGAAGTAGAAATGGAAGGGGCCAATGTCGGCCCGCGGGTTACCCAGTATATGTTAAAACCGGGCAATGGGGTAAAAATGAGCAAAATAGTCGGCCTGGCCGACAATATTGCTTACGACCTGGCCGCGACTTCTATTCGTATCGAGGCGCCTATCCCTGGCAAAAGAGCCGTCGGTATAGAAGTACCCAACCTAAAGTCGGCAACTGTCACTGTTGCTAGTATTTTATCTGCTAAAGAATGGGCCGGCAGCAATAGCAAGCTAAGTTTTGCCATAGGCAAAGATATTACCGGTAACCCGGTTATTGGCCGCTTAGATAAAATGCCCCATGTTTTAATAGCCGGCCAAACGGGTTCTTGTAAATCTGTCATGATTAATTCGTTGCTGGCTAGCTTTGTTTATAGAAACAGCCCGTCAGATCTTAAGTTAATTTTAGTCGATCCTAAACAAGTAGAACTTACCCCGTACAATAATATTCCGCATTTACTAACACCGGTTATAACCGACCCAGAAAAGTGTATAAGCGCTCTTAAATGGGCGGTTGCCGAAATGGAAAGGCGCCTAAGGACTATGGCCGAGGTAGGCAAGCGCAACATTGGTGAATATAACAACCTTAAAAAAGAAGAGGGCATGCCTTACATAGTTATAGTTATAGACGAGCTAGCAGACCTAATGATGATGGCCGCAAGAGATGTAGAAGCATTAATTGTCCGCTTGGCTCAAAAAGCCCGGGCGGCCGGTATTCATTTAGTTTTAGCTACTCAGCGGCCAAGTGTCGATGTAATAACCGGGCTTATTAAGGCCAATGTTCCGGCTAGAATCGCATTTACTGTTAATAGCCAGGTAGACTCCAGGACAATTATAGATATGGTTGGCGCCGACAAATTGCTTGGCATGGGCGACATGCTGTTCCTTGATAATGGCATGATGAAACCTATTAGGGTCCAAGGAGCTTTTATGGACGACACCGAAACTGTTCGGGTGAATGATTTCCTAAGAGAACAGCAAGAGCCAAAATATGATGATGAAGTTGTTAGCATGCCGGTGCAATTAAATGGCAAAGGCGGCATAATCGCCGGGCATGATATGGGGCCAAGTAATTCGGACGACGATATGTTTAAAGATGCTGTCCGGGTAGTTTTAGAAAATAGAAAAGCCAGTACCAGCTTGCTGCAAAGACGCTTAAGAATCGGTTATGGCCGGGCCAGCCGTATTATTGACGAAATGGAAGAGCGGGGTGTTATTGGACCGGCCGATGGTGCCCGTCCGCGCGAAGTGCTTGTGAGAAGTTTAGATGATGTTTTTAGAGAACCAGACGATGATTCAGTTACTCATATAGAAGTTAGCAACGACCCCCGCGACGAATATCTCACAAACTAGTTAGCAAGTAGCAAGTTAACAAGTAAGCAAGGGAATCGAATATTCTATTAGCTCGCTAACTCACCAACTCACCAACTCGTTAACTAAACACGCTTGTGTTTTTAAACTAGCGGGTATATGATTAGCTTATAAACCAAAAATAAAAAGGGAGGGTGCCAATGAGGCCAAAGGTAAAACCTATAAGAGATTATAGGGTTATTATGCTAATAAACCGAAACAATAATAAAGCGCTCGCACTGCCGGGCGCTTTTTAATTAGAGAATGCCGTTATGGAAAGTTTAAGTACTATTGAACAGCAATATAATGACCTAAGTTCGGCAGAACAATATTTAGGACGAATAGTTCTTAGCGATATTCCAAGTATCGATCCATCCACGAGGTTGCCATATCCAATTGCTCCGTCGTGGGACAGAAGAATGTATGCCGAAAATTGGGAAGACAGGCATCATGCTGCTTATCAGCGATTAGCGCCAGAACTACAAGATAAAGCCGGCAGATCAGTCCGTCATTCCAGAGTCCAGTTAGTTCCTAGATGGCTGCATAATAGATACCACGGTTTTTATCCTAATGGTATTGAACTGCCACAAACCGACTTGGAAAAGTTTTGCTTTGCTACGCTTGCTTGCGCCGGTGTTATTCCAAATAAGGCAATTGTCGTCAGCGGCAAGAGGCCCAAGCTGGTTGATATAGACGCCAAAGGCTATAGGTATTTTAGAAAACCTGGCAGAATATCCCCTGAAGTTAAAATTAATAAGCACACAGGCCTGGATGATTACGCCAAGCACAGGGGCATATTTTTTATGACATATGTTCTAGAAAACAACATAGAAGAAATTAGCCCCGATCTGTTAAAAAAGTTTTTAGATATGGATAAAAATCGTTACTCTAAACGAAGAGCGCAGCTGGGCTGGTTAATAGTTGGAAAGGCTATAGAAAATGCCACAGAGCCTATTAAGCCGCTTTATAAAAAAGCTCAAGAAATGGGCATGTTAGACAAAAGCTGTCCCACCGATCCGCGTCAGGTCATTAAAAGGGCAGTTAGACATCATCCGCCAAACTATTTTGACGAACTAGAAAGAAGGGTCGGGCAATTAATTGAAGTGGCATAATTTGCAATGCTTTTATCTGTGTCACAAACAGATACAATTTAATAACTAAAATTAAGGATTTTTTGGTTACTTAAAAATGTCTTAAAATGTTGCTTTTTTGTCTATAATAAGGTATATAGTAAGTAAACTAAAAAAATAAAAAAAGGAATAAAATGACATATATTAATTCTGGCGGTCGCACAA
>CAZJDP010000059.1:0-4058 GCA_964544805.1 uncultured Candidatus Saccharibacteria bacterium | reverse complement strand
AAGCAGCCGACCTTATGCTTTGGGCAAGTGAACCAAATCATACATATTCTGGTGTCGGTATTGCAAATAATATGTACAATACAACAAACTTCCCAAGAATAAATACCAATCGTGGTGGTTCTATGATGCGTCTACTAGATAATTCTATCGAATTTACAACCGTTAACTCTAGTGGCACACAGCTTACGGGCATGACGCTAAACGGTTCTGGTAACTTAAGTATTGCTGGAACAATGACGATAGGAAACCTAGGTTCAGCCGATACTTCAAATTATCTGTGTCGTAATACCTCTAACATCTTATCTCTTTGTAGTGCTGGTAGTTCAAGCTTTATTCAAAATCAAAATAGCAGCTCTCAAACAGCTAACTTTTGGATAAGTGGCGCTGGCACATTAAATAATATTGACTTAACAGGCACAGGAAGTATGTTTAGAGTTGCTAACACGGCAACTTTTGCGGCAAAAAACTCCAGTGGCTCATACGAACAATATTTGTGGCCAAGATGGTCTGATGATGTTATGTATCTTAACTATGGCAGCGCAGGTTTCAATATTAGAAACAATTCATCAACAAGCACTTTATTTATGGGTAATAATGGGAACATATCTATAGGGACTGGCGGCTCTAGCTATAGGTTAACAGTAAATTACACCGCGCCAGCAACCTTCACTAACGCTGCAGGGGACTTTAACCAAATGTGGCAAGCTGGAGGTACGAATATACTTGGTGTTGCCGCAAGCACTAGTGATACCACAACGCGCTTAGTCACTAACAACGGCTATAAATTGGCGTTTCATGCCAATGGTAGCGCGGTAGCGCATATGACATTAGATAACGCCGGTAATGTGGGTATTGGTGATACCACTCCAGATGCTTCTCTTGATGTAGAACGCAATGCCGGGTCAACAAGGGCTTTAAGTGCGGGATTCTTGAATGGTACAACTGGCACAGAATATATAGTTTCTCAGTTTGATACCTCAGGTACGGGTGCGCAGTCACCAGCAATTGCGTTAAGCTCTAATGGTACAATAGGTCTTAAATTCACACATTCCTCGTCGTTTACAAGGGCATTTATTGATCATAACTATTCTGCGGCAACTAGTCTTGGCTTAGGAGTACGAGGTAACGAGTATCTCACAATACTCAATGGTGGCAATGTCGGTATCGGAGACAGTTCTCCTGGTGCAAAATTAGTTGTCAAAGGCTCGTCTTCTTATGGTATGGGCAGGTTTATACCAACTGCAGATAATGGTGAAAGTAGTATAGCTTTCTTTTCTGATGCAGCAGGGGTTGATGGTAATGATGCTTGGGTTGTCGGAAGTAATGGTTGGGGCCAAAACGGTTTTGTTATTGGTAATGAAAATAATGGTGCCGGAGGTAATGTAAGGTTATTAATACAGAAATCTGGCAATGTCGGCATCGGCATAAACAGTCCTGGGTATCCGCTGCATGTTCAAGGTGGTGAGGCTATTGGAGCTTTCCAGTCTACGGGCACTCAAGCATATCTAAGAATAATAACTAGTGAAGGTATTAATAACAGGGTAGAAGTAACCAATAGACCGGGCGGGCATTTTTCGGTGTGGACTGCTGGTTTTGGAGATGCACTGACAGTATTACGAGGAGGAAGCGTTGGGGTTGGATACACTGATCCGTCGGCTTATAAGTTGGCTGTTAACGGAAGCATTTATAGCAGCGACCAAATGATAATGAATAACGGATCCCCTACACTATTCTTAAGAGATACGGATCATCGTACAGCGATGGTGCATGTCAATAGTAATACCTTCTATGTCCTCAGGGGCTGTGGTACTAATGATGCTAATTGGTGTACTGTCAACTCACAGTGGCCTCTGACGATTAATCTTGAAAATAACGATACTTCTTTAGGTGGTTCACTTTATGTGCGGTATGGATTATCAATTGATAGTGCAGCTGGTAACCCGTCTACTTTTACCTGGAATGGTATACATATGCCTTATTTTGGTGGGTGCGGTAACCAAGTTATGAATGTCAGTGATGCTGGTAATTTTTGGAGAAGTTGCTCTTCTCAGCGATTTAAGAAAGACATAGAAAATGCGATTATCGACCCTTATGTAGCACTAGGTCTACAACCCGTAACCTTTAAGTACGATGGCACGAAGCCAGGCGTTGACTCAGTTATGGCGGGGCTAGGTACGCAGTTTGGTTTAATAGCAGAACAGGCAGATGCTATTGGTGCTGGCTTAATAGTTAATTATGATAGTGTTGGTCAGCCTTCAAGCATTGACTATACAAAGATTGGTTTATTACTTATTCCTGCTGTAAAAGGCATAAAAACAGACCTGGATGATGCTCGCCAAAGACTAGCAAGTCTAGAAAACTCCATCCAACCATCTAGCAACAACATCCTAGACCTCACCAATGGCGGTACCATACAAGGTAACCTAAATGTTGTAGGTAACCTAAATGTCACCGGACCAGTAACTATGAGCAGCCTAACAGTAACAGACGATGTAGTAATAGCCGGCAACCTAACTGTAGAGAACATAACAGTAGCTAACATAACAATAAACGGACACATAATAACTGCCGGTAACGCGCCTACTGCAACCGTCGGATCTGCTGCAGGCATAGAAGACCAACTAAACAACATACCAGCCCCTCAAGTTACTATAGAAGGCAACGACACCGCCGGTACCATTACTATTGTTGCAGGCGCAAACACTACAAATGGAACATTTGCAGAAGTATCGTTTAACCAAGCCTTTACTAAAGCACCAAAAGTAGTGCTAACAGCAGGTAATGAAAAGACCTCTGAACTAAGATTCTTTAGGTCTGCCGAAACCGGCAAGTTCTTAATTAACCTAAAAGATGCTCCACAAGCTAACCAAACTTACCAGTTCGACTATTTTGTAGTCCAATAGTTTGGACCTTAGACCATAAACCTTAGACTGTTTGCTATCGGGTCCGACCCGTTAGCAAACAAAATAATAGATACTATTTTCATATTTCTTTTAATTCCTCATTTTTGCCTGGTCAAAAACGAGACAAAAACCCACCGGGCAAAAAATATATATTCTTATCTATTAGTAAAACCCACATAGCGAAAAAAGAACTTGTCCCGCTTTTAATACCTTAAGAAGAGCGAGTCGTTGTACAACTTTTTTCCTTAGCTATGATAAGTTTTACAATATCTAAATTAATTTATATTTTTCAGGCCCGGACCCCGAATGTACCATAGATGGTGGACATCAGACCATAAGAGTTTGAATACAGAATATCGAAGGTAAAAATAAGGTTATGAACTTTTTGCCATAAACAAATTAATAAAAACATGTAAATAAAATACACACCCATGTATTTTATTTACATATTAAAACTATGCGGAACTATCATGAGATGTATATGATAAAATTTAGGTATGAGTTTAACTAAGCAAGACAAACAAGATGTCCAAGAAATAGTCGATAACGCTGTTAGCGATTTAGCAGACATAATAGGTACTTTTGCAACTAATGTAGATAATAGATTCGAGCAAGTCGATAAACGCTTTGATCAAATGGATAAGAGATTTGATAAGCTTGAAAATAGAGTTGGTAACCTAGAGGGAAGAGTAGGCAGCCTAGAATCCGGTCAAAGAGAGTCTAGCAGAAAGCTTGCTAATCTAGAAGAAGGCGTTAAGAATATTGATAACAGATTAGAAGCTATAGAAAATGATGTTAAGGAAATATATTTACTGCTGAACAAGAAGCAAGATAGGGTTGTTTCCGTAAAAGGCCTTAAAGGCAAAGATCTAGAAGAATACATTGTTTCTACCTACAGTAATATTGTGCAAATTGCCAAAGAAGCAAACATAAAATTACCAGCTTAGGCTAACGATTCCATACTCTATAAAGATCAGAAGGTTGAATCTGGAATACCGATTTTTGATTATAGTTCAGGGTATGGGCATCTTCTTTTTATTATAATTTATTAGTTGTATTTCTTAGCAAGTCCAAGACAAAAAGTTGTTGATGTCTCGCCTTTCTTAATAATACTTAAGGGGCGGGACAAGTTCTTTTTGTGACTTGTAATAAATA
>CAZJDP010000058.1:0-4161 GCA_964544805.1 uncultured Candidatus Saccharibacteria bacterium | reverse complement strand
GGATTCCAGTTTTGGCTTGTTAAAGTAAACCCCGAAAATCCCGCGGCAACAATTTTGGCGGCCTTTAAGGTAATGGACGGTTTGTCTGCAATTAATTTATATAAAGCAAAATAGGCATTTGTTTTACTTCGGGCTGTTTTTGAATATTCTAATTCAATGGTTTTTAAATCGGCTGGTAAATATATTGGCGGGCTGCAAAGCAATAATCTGCTAATGTCAATCTTGCCTCTTTTGGCAAGTTCAATAGCAATTAATGAACCCATAGAATGGCCGACAATTACAACCGGTTGGTTAATGTTTAATTTTTTGATTGTTTTCTCTATGGCTTTGGCATGATCACTCAAACTATATGTCGACCTTGCCGGCTTGGGCGATTTACCGAAGCCCAGTAAATCGATAACAATTAATCGTAAATTATTATGTTTAAGATTTATAATTGTCTTGTTCCAACAGCTTCCATCGGAAGCAATGCCATGCAAGAAAACCACCGGCCTGCCCTTTTTATTGTCGCGTCTTATATATAACGCTGGCGGACGGTAAAAAAATCTTAATAACTTTTCAAGCATTGGTTAGCTTTTTAATTTATTTAAAAGCTTTTTACTAGAGGGCCGGATTTTTTTATCGTTTAAATAGAAGTAAATATTTATAGCAAGTATACCGGCAATACCCCATAAAGGGAAAAGCCACGCCGGTACTAGTAACCAGTCAGAAGTAGCGTATGACCATGCTTGAGAGAAATTTATAATAATAATCTCTGTCACAGTCCCAAAAGTTGCTATAGCAAAAAACTCTTTAATTAGCTTAAAACTATCAAGCCGCAAAAGTATAAAAGCTATTAATGATAAAAGTCCAAAAAGTAAAATTTTGTTTTGCCAAAACACAGCTGTTGCAGCAATGGTAATTAGCAATATTAAGTATTTACAAAAATAATTTTTCATTTTTATGTTTAAACGGTCATGATTTCTTGTTCTTTGGCCTTAGAAAGCTGGTCTACTTTATTTTTTATATTGTTCATTAAGTCGTTAATCTTTTTTTCAACACTGTTCAAATCATCTTCGGTAATTTCTTTAGAGTTCTTTGCTTTTTTAGCTTCGTCTAAACTGTCATGCCTAATATTACGGCATGATATGTGGCATTCTTCGGCTTTTGTGCTTAATTGTTTAACAATTTCTTGCCGTCTTTCGGTTGTTAGGGGCGGCACTGGTATTCTTACTACCCTGCCGTCATCGCTGGGGTTAAGGCCCAGGCTAGGATTGTTTCTGATTGCATCGCTAATTGCCTGAATATTGTTGGGGTCAAACGGGCTAATTTGAATCAGTTGAGCTTCTGGGGTTGTAATATTACTAACTTGGTTTAATGGCATGTCTGTTCCGTAAGCATTGACCATTATTCCGTCTAGCATACTGGGGTGGGCCCTGCCGGTCCGAAGTTTTTTTAGCTCGTCTTCAAAATGCTCTAGCGCACTATTTAATTTTTTTTCAGTACTTTCAAGTAAATTGTTAATATCCATTTGTTCCCTTAATTACTATATTTTTATTTTACGCTAATATTAACTATTAATTAATCGATTTTTTTCTTTCTAACTTTCTAGCAATGGCTATGCCTAACATTCCGCTAGAATTAATTGACCAATGTACCAGCCAAGGCGCTACAATACTATTAGATATCATTCTTAGCCAGGCAAAAATAGCGCCGGCAATACTAGTAATAATAACTACGCCAATTATCGATCCGTATTTACGGCGCCTTAAATCGCGGTTAGCTTTTGCCAGTATTTTATTATTTTCTAGCATGGCTATTGTTGGGAAGATGTGCCATAAACCAAATATCATAGATGAGATAATTATGGCAGTTGGAGCGCTGTTATGCTGTAAAAGCAGACCTAGGAGCACACCCCTGAATAAAACTTCTTCTATTAAGGCAGTTCCGAAAGGAACCCTTATGGTGGCTTCATAAGATATTAATTTTCCGCTGGCGGTGGCTAGGTCGTCGCCTAAGAAAAAACGGCGCAAAAAAGGTATGGTGGCAATAATGGAAGTACCAATAATAATTACTGCTACGGCCAGCAAGGCTATATAAATACCCGGCCAGATTTTATCAAAGGCCAGGCCCATTTGTTCAAAGTTAAGACCAAAGCTTAGGCCAAGTAAAACAGCTACTCCGGCGATGCCGATGTTTAAATATAAATGCAGCCTCGAGGGCACTGATTTTGCCAAAACGGTGCTGTAAAGCAAGATTAAAATAACCAGGACCGCCTCTTGGGCGTAAGAAGTTGCTATAACCATATTTCAGTAATATTATACTCTTTTGTTTAAGCACAAGCATAAATTCTTTAATATCTATACTAGTGATTAAAAGGTGTATTTATTGAACTAAAAGATTCGTCTTCTTAATAAATAAAATTTTAGAGTTTTTTCTTGCCGCGCTTTTTATCGTTGGCAATAAGCGCTTCATGGACTTTTTTAAATTGGGGTTCGCTAATTTCATTTAGTTCAAAAGCGGTTCTAACGAACGGTGCTAGGTCGCCGCGGTAATCGTGGCCGCTGGCGACAAACTTTCCTGGAATGGGCTTAAGCGCATTTTTCATATCTATTAAAGTTTGCACAAAAGTGCCGGGTACTCTAAAGCGGGTGCTTTTTGGAATAGTTGGCGGTCGTTTTTTATCATCTTGCAGCCAATCTGGTGCTTGTACTAGCAAATTAGTCGTGAACCGTGCTACTGGGTCGTTATAATGGGTGACCATAAAGTACTTAATTGCAACTCTTTTTTTAGGAGTTAATGCTTGGAATTCATCATAATGGTTAAAAACGCCTATAAGGTCTGCTTCGGCATTCAATGAATTGCCGTCTAGCACGGTCTCTTTCCATTTGCTCTGCGAAGGCGTGCCTATCCAAAGCGCTCGGCTGACAAGCGATGCTTCCAGGCCGTCGGTGCCTTCGTACATAAAGGCATCTTGGCTAGTCCAAGCACCCAAACTTTCGCCGAACAGCATTAGTTTTGGTCGTTTCTTAGGAGGTATTTTTAACAACTCTTTTTTTATAGCATTAATAAGCATGCGGTATTGAATATGTCCTTCGTCTCGGCGGTCTAAAGAAAGCGGCGAAGGCCTTTTTGAATACTGTATGGTAACTTGAGCGCAATCTCCCTTGCTCATGTATTCAAGAGCATCACTCATAACATAATTTACATAACCGGTTCCAGTAGGCGAAATAACCACTATATTTTTTCTGGTGAAGGCGCCGGTTCTTTTGAGTTCTTTTAGGGCAAGTGCAACTCGAGCAGATTCATTTTCGGCGCTGTCAAGGCCGACATATATTCTTATAGGATCTTTGGTTTCAGCAATATTAATATTTAATACCGATGCAATATCTGCTTTTGAAAGAACGGTACCAATATGCCGCCTGCCCTGTACCGACAAAGACGACCATTTAACAAGGCTGGCTTTGGAACCGCTTACTAATGGCGAAGTCGGTTTTTTCTTAAAATAATTTTCGAATTGATCGGCGCCGTTTTCTATTTTTCCGTAGAGGGTTTTTATACCAAGCCCAATTCCGCCGGTTAGTACCCCAAGGCTCATTATATGGCCAAGCGGCAACCACGACCGGTTTAAATAAGGGAAATTCTCGTTAAAGAACTTGTCTACAGATTTAGCGGTTTTCCTCTCTATAAATGATAGAGCTCCCAGAAAGCCAAGAATACCTAAGCTGATACCAATAGATTTTTTAGTATCTATATTGTTGTCTTGTTTTTCACTGATTTTTTCTTCGCCCCGATGGACAATTCTGTCTAGCAGCACCGAAAGTGCCATGCCGGTTGGGACAATCATCGAATACACTAGCTCAGATTGGCGGCTGGATTTATTTTTATTAAATTGCCGGGCAAATTGTTCTAAAACCTGGGTAACAACTCCGGCTAGGCCAACTCTTGCAAGTATATGGCCACCAGTTCGGGCACTAGCATTGAGCATGCTTTCATCATCTCTTTGTCTAAAGTAGTATTGTAGGGCAATTCCGGTAGCTATAGCGCCGGCGCTCAGCCCCATGGATATTTTATCTTGCCTTGTTTCTTCATCTTCGCCATTGTTAGCACTGCCGTTAGCGCTTATTTGATCGGCAATTAGTTCGAGGCCGTCCTGGGTAATTGCCCCTAGGCCGTAAGCAA
>CAZJDP010000057.1:0-4181 GCA_964544805.1 uncultured Candidatus Saccharibacteria bacterium | reverse complement strand
TAATTACTATTATAAAGCTGTGTAAAAACTTACAAAAATATAAAAAAACTTATTGACAGTGCTTTTGCTTTTTATTTATTATTGTCTTAGTACCTTGAATAAAAAAGGTGCTCAAAAACCAAACCAGTGTCCTTAAAAATAAACAGTACTACCTCGCAAAGAGACTGTTTAAGAAAAATTCACTGGTTTACAAAAGAAACAAAAACTTAAATAACCGTTGTCGTTCGCAGCTCGACAGCGGTTTTTTTATTTGCATATAAGCAAAACTGTAGGCTACAATTACGATAAATTATGAAAATATACAGCTATATAAACAACGGTGTTAGAGGTGATGCAATAACCATTGAATGTAAAATCACCAAGGGGCTGCCTTCTATAAACATTGTAGGAATGGCCAACAAGGCAGTAGAAGAATCAAAAGAAAGAATCAGAGCAGCTATTGTTTCTTCTGGCTATAAGTTCCCGGCTGGCCGTATAGTTATCAATTTAGCACCGGCCGATTTACCAAAAGATTCGTCTAGCCTTGACCTGGCTATTGCAATTGCCATACTGAGCGCCGATAAGCAAATTTATAATAAAAATAAAATTAGTACATTCATAGGCGAGCTTTCATTAGAGGGCGAATTAAGAGCAGTCAGCGGTATCATTGGCAAACTAATTGCGGCTAAGCCTTCGGTAAATAGTCGAATAATAATTCCTTTGGGCAATCAAGCACAAGCCAGCCTAATAAAAAATAACTTTATATATACTGTAAGTTCACTAAAGGAAGCTGTAGAAATTATTAACGGCAACCTGCCCTTAAAAGAAAATTTAAATGACAATAAACAATCGTTGAAACGAGACGCCTTTGCTAATGTTATCGACTTCGGTGAAATAATTGGACAAGATGCCGCTAAAAGAGCTTTGCTAATAAGTGCTGCCGGAGGCCATAACATAATACTTTCTGGCCCTCCTGGAACAGGAAAATCGATGCTTGCCAAAGCGTTTGTTGGCATACTGCCACAGTTAAACGCCAAACAAACTATTGAATCGACGCACATACACAGTTTAAGACCGCACGACAGCGAAACAGTTGTTTTTCAAGCACCCCTACGGTCGCCGCACCATACCTCTAGCGATGTATCTATTATTGGAGGCGGACACAGCCTAAGGCCGGGAGAAATAAGCCTAGCCCATAACGGAGTTCTTTTTTTAGATGAAATTCCAGAGTTCAGCAGAGCTACTCTTGAATCTCTTAGGCAACCGTTAGAAGATAAAAAAATCACCATAGCCAGGGCTAATTTGTCGACAACTTTCCCTGCTGACTTTATATTAATCGCTACAGCCAATCCCTGCCCGTGTGGGTACTATGGTTCGGAAAAAGCTTGCATTTGCAGCGCCCACGATATTAGCCGTTATAACAAAAAAATATCAGGACCAATAAAAGACCGCATTGATCTTTTTGTTAATGTTAACAGCGTAGATAGAGACTCGCTTTTATCTAGCAAAGCAGGCCTAAAAGAATCAGATACTTTAAGAAGGGTAACCGAACGAACAAGGGATATCCAGTATCAAAGACAATCGCTTCGCCTAAATTCTCAAATTAATGATCGCAAGCTCAAAGAAATAATGGAAATGACCGATGAAGCCAAAAAGCTACTTATAGAAGCTAGCAAACGAATGGAATTATCAGCCAGGGCCTACATCAGAAGTGTCAGAGTAGCAAGAACAATTGCCGACATAGAACAATCCGAACAAATATTACCCAATCATATAGCCGAAGCACTCCAATACAGAGAAACCAGCAGTCTTGTGGCATAAACTATTTGACCACTGTTATAACTTCTGTTATACTTTTCTTCTGAAAAAGGAGAAAATACATTAACAAGACCACCCGCCTTAATGAGGCGATAAGGGCACCGGAACTACGAGTTATCGACCAAGACGGAAATCAGCTTGGTGTTATGTCGCGCCAAGAGGCACTTCACAAGGCACAATTAGCTGAACTCGACCTGGTAGAAATATCACCCGACTCTAAGCCGCCGGTTGCAAAAATCGTAAATTGGGGAAAATTTAATTATCAAAGAACCAAACAGCAACAAAAATCTCGCCGCAACACCAAGGTAAGCGAGCTTAAACAAATGAGGTTTGGACTAAAAATAAGTGAACATGATATGGGTGTGAAGCTCAAAAAGATTAATTCCTTTTTGCAAGACGGAGATAAAGTGCGAATTAGCATCGTTTATAAAGGCCGTGAACTTGCACACAAAGAGCTAGGAAATAAGTTAATGGATAAAATTATTAGTGAACTGGGTGACGGAGTTGCAACCGACCAACAGCCGCAGTTTGCAGGAAGACAGTTAAGTACAGTTGTAAGGAGTACTAATGCCAAAGCTAAAAACTCATAGCGGTACAAAAGACCGTATTAAAATTACCAAAACCGGCAAAGTGTTAACGCGCAGAAGCTTCGGAAACCATTTCCTAGAAAAAAAGAGCGCATCTAGAAAGCGAACCTATGCTGGAATGCAAGAACTTACCGGAAAAGTTAAGAAAAATCTTAAGAGAAAGCTAGGAGCTGCTTAATTATGAGAGTAAAAAGAGGCCAGACCAGCCATCAGAAGCATCTGAAAATCCGCAAAGCCACTAAAGGCATGACTCATTCAAGGCGCAGAAGCATTAAAATGGGCAAACAAGGTGTAGTTAAGGCTCTACAGTACGCAACCAGAGATCGTAAAAATAGAAAACGCACTATGCGTTCACTATGGAATACCAGAATAAATGCTGCCGCCAGGCTTAATGGCACAACCTACAGCAAACTAATAAACGGTTTAAAAAACTCGGGTATTACCTTAGATAGAAAAATACTAGCCGAACTGGCTGTTAATGAACCAAAGGCATTTGAGGCTGTAGTCAAAGCTATCAAATAAAGACCTGCTTTATAATATAAAAACCACCTTAATAAAGAGGTGGTTTTTTAGTGCCAGATTATTAGTAAGCCGGGTTCTGTTCTATCTGATCATCTATCTAGGCCAATCATTGCTGAGAGGCTCAAGCGGTTGAATGTCGTGAACTTTAGCGGGCACTAGCCTTAGCGGCAATAAGTCCACTCCTTGCAACAGACAGGGTTTACCACTTTGCTAGGTCGCCCTAACAAACTGTAGGCTCTTACCCTACTCATTTCACCCTTACCCATACGCCTCGCCAATGTGAGGCTTAGAATTTATACTTTCGATTATTGAATATAGAATCATCAAATTGGTACATTCCATATTCTAAAATCTATTATCCAGATTCCGCATCCTCACCTTAGCGAGACGCACAGGCGGTATTGTTCCTGTGGCACTTTCCCTAAAGTTTCCTTCGGTTGCTGTTAGCAACTGTCTTGCCCTTTGTTGCCCGGACTTTCCTCCCCCCACCACTTAAAGATTCAAAACAATGCGAAATGCAGATTGTTAAGTGAGTCCTTAAGTGGTGAGGGGCGATCAGTCAATAATCTAGCTATAATATTGTAGCAAATTAATTATATAGTTGCCGAATCTAGTACTTTATTTACTTCAGCGTCGGCCTCTTTATTCATTTCTCTAGGTACATGAGTAAAAGAAACCTTAGGTATCTTTGCCATGAGCGTCTTAATATCAGAGTGGATGGGCCATAAGTCTCTATTTTTAATTTTAAATATTCCATTCATTTGATTAACAACCAGCAAACTATCCATAAAAATTTTTAATTCTTTAGGCGAGTATTCAAGCGCCTTTTTCATACCAAGTCTTACTGCCTGATATTCCGCCTGATTATTTGTAGTTATGCCAAGATATTCGCCACCACTGTACAGTAAAGTATCTTGTTCATCGTATATAACAAACCCACTTGCCGAAGGTCCAGGATTACCCCTAGACCCACCATCAGTAAAGAGCTTTATGGAATCATAATGAGTTGTTTTTACTACTACGCTTTTTGTATCTTTCAAATGAAATTTAATAATCTTTACTAGGCTCTCACTATTAATTAAAGCACCGTAATATTTTTGGAAAGAAATTAAAATATCAGATAAAGAATCGTATTGTTGATGTCCAGCCATATCTTCAGAATTAATATCATTTATTCTTTTTGTTGTAACTTCATCTACTATTGCTTCAGCGAACTTTTCGCTAGTTTTTGAACTAATAAATTGTAATTCATCATTAACTTGAATGTTTTTTTCA
>CAZJDP010000056.1:0-4222 GCA_964544805.1 uncultured Candidatus Saccharibacteria bacterium | reverse complement strand
GAATATTTCTGGAGCGGCTGACCACAACGGCTTTCACTTAAAGCAACAAATTATTGATTACCTAAAAAAACGAAATTATTTGGTGGAAGATGTCGGTGATAAAAAATATGATGCCCTAGATGATTTTCCTATCTTTGCCACGGCTGCAATTGTTAAAATGCAGGCTTCAAACGAAAAAGACAGCCGGGCTATTTTAATTTGTGGCAGCGGCCAAGGCATGCTAATTGCCGCTAATAGGTTTAAAGGAATTCGGGCCGGACTTGGCTATAGCGTCCAGGCGGCTAAGAGCATTAGAAACGACGAAGATAGTAATGTTCTCGCCCTGCCGGCGGAAATTTTAACAGAAGATAGCAAATGGCAACTTATTGTTGATACATGGCTAAAAACTCCATTTGCGGCTGCCCCAAGGTTTATTCGCCGCAATAACGAACTAGACCAAATTTAGCCGTAGAGCCGAAATACCAGACAGGTATAACTGTAGGAACTTTAGTTTTATTTTCTTTTGCTGCTTTTGTTTGTTTTCTTTGCGGTCTTTTTTCTTGGTTCGATAAGTAGCATAAAAATTGCAAGCAGAGCAATTGCCATTACCCAGGCTGCTATAGCAGAATAAGTTGCAATTGTTCCAACAATACTCCAGCCCCAAACATTAAGCAGGGTACCCCTAAGCATTTCGCCCATAAACAATTGTTGCCTTTGAGCTTCTAGCGTGGTGTTGGTCTTATCTTTTAGGTAAGCAGCGCTTACTTCAGAATAAGATTGACCGTTAGCAACTTTTGCTAGATGGCCTTCAATGAAAGAAGCATAGGCTTTTGCTTCTGGGCCTGTATCGACGGTTTCAGCGGCGTATTTCACTAAATCGTCGCGCCCTTGAGCTTTAAGCTCTGATTCAGCCGGGAATTTAATTTTCTGGGCAGTTAGTTGGTCTTTAATAAAATTTTGGGTAAATGTGCCGCCATATAGCAGGCCGCCCCCCACTAATACAAGTACTAAGGCTGCTAATAGTAGTACGGTTCTCATTTTTTAATATTCCTTTTTAATTAATATGATAATTTTAGCATAACCGTTATTTAAATAACATCAAAGCTTGTTTGTAATTAAAATTCCCTTAAAATTCTTAGATTATTTAGCAACAATTATTTGGTTGTTTTTGCCGCGGCGGACAATAAGATGGTTATTTATAAACTGGCTGTCTGAAATATAGCTGTCGCCGTTAATTTTATTACCATTCAAATAGACTGCTCCGGCCTCTAAAAAGCGCCTGGCTTCGCCCTTGCTGGCAGCGAGCTTGCCTTCTACCAAAATATCGACTAACGACTGTTTGCTATAGTTAACAACAGGCAATTCACTCATTAATTCTTTAAAATCAGGTGCTGTTAGTTCGTTGTAACTGGCTTTTCCAAACAGCACCGAACTAAGCCTTTGGACGCTTTCTGCTCTTTTTTGGCCGTGTACAGTTGCCGTTACTTGGTAAGCAAGAGTTTTTTGAGCCAGTCTATCTTCGGGCTTATTCTTGAACTCTGACATAATCTGCGATATTTCATCTTGGCCAAGCAGAGTGTAAATTTTTAAATAATCTTCGACACCTTCGTCGTCAACATTTAGCCAAAATTGATAAAATTGATAAACACTTGTGAGATTTTCATCTAGCCAAACAGCACCGGCTTCGCTTTTGCCAAATTTTTTACCGGTAGCTTTATTAATAATTAGCGGAGCCGTCCAAATATGGGCTTCGGCACTCTCTAGCTTGCGAATTAGTTCGACACCTGCCAGACTATTGCTCCACTGATCACTGCCGCACACTTGGAGCGACACGCCTTTGTGCTTATAAAGGTGCAAGAAATCATAGCCCTGAATTAATGAATAGCTAAACTCGGCATAGCTAATTCCGCTGCCTTGTTCGCCAAGTCTGGTTTGAACGAAATCACGGCCTAGCATTTGGCTCATTGGCACAACTTTTCCAATATTTCTTAAAAAATCTAAATAGTTAATTTCTTTGAACCAGTCATAATTATCAACTTGCTCAAAATCTAGACCGTCAAATAATTTTTTATATTGGCCAGAGATGCCTTTTTTATTTGCGGATATTTCTTCTGGGCTTTTTAAGGCTCTTTCACTGTCTTTGCCGTCTGGGTCGCCAATCATACCGGTGGCACCGCCAACAAGCAGAATTGGTTTGTGGCCATAATTAATAAAATGCTTGATCATCATAGCCATAGCCAATTGGCCGATATGCATCGATTTAGCGCTTGGGTCAACCCCCCAATAAAAAATTCGCTTTTCTTTATCTAAATCTTCTATATTTGGGAATGTAGTTTGATTAACAAAACCACGCCATTTTAGTTCTTCGCTCAGTGTTTTCATATTATAAATTATTTTATCTTTTTTAGCGGACTATCACAACTGGGGTGCCAACAACCGCCCAATCGTAGAACCACTTTGCATCGCTTTCATACATTCCTACACAGCCGTGGCTAATGTTGTAGCGGCCAACTGCGCCAGGGGCTGCCGAAGCATGAATGGCATGGCCTTCGTTGGTAAAATACGACTGCCATTTAATATTCGGCACCGACCAGCATTCACCGTTAGAACATGCTTTCATGGTGCTGTTAGCAATTTTTCTTTTAATAAGATAAGTACCGGTGGGTGTTTCAAAGCCTGTTTTACCAGTTGTAATAGGTACCGATTTTAAAGTCTGGCCATTTTCAAAAGCATATGCTCTAAAATGAGGGGCATCAACCAATACCATCCGCTGCTGACCGTCGTAAACAGTTTCTGCTCTAGCAACCAATGAGGGCTGGATATTAGCGTCAAACGATTCTTTTTTTGCCAGCTTATCTAAGAATTCATTTTTTAGTTTGCCGATTTCTTCATCTGACATGTTAACACCGTCTTGGCCTTCGTCAATTATAGTTATGCCTTGGCCGGGTATGTTAACTTTAATTCTATTGCTGGCCCCGCGGTTGAATAATTTACTTAGCCAGACAAAGTCATGCCAAGCAGCTTCTTGGTTAACAGAAACATTTATGGCCTTTTTATTACTGTCTGGTGAAAAAACTATCCATTTGGTTTTTAAGTTATTGCCCAAAAGTTTAGAGCCAACAGACGGGTGGCCTACTGTATATTTGCCGGCAATTAACTGCTCGGCTTCTGCTTTGGCTTTTGCGGCTGCTTCGGTAGTTATTGACGGCTCGACCATTACAACTTTGGCGGTTATTGCCGCTTGGCTGTTAACTGGAATTAAACTTAAGTCTGAACTTAATTGTTGGTAATCTATAGAAAGTCCTTTTTGGCCTTCGTTGACAATAAATGATTCACCGTCTAGCGAAACAGAAGCATCTTTAGCCAGCATTTGATTGCCAAGTGTTTTTGAAACAAATAATTTTATTTTATTTTGATCTACCGTAGAGCTTAAGGTTATTTCAGTTTTATTTTTTGGTTTAATGCCTAATTTTTCTTTTATTGTTTTCTTCTTATTTTGGGCTGTTTCAATTGCTTGTTTTACATCTCGGTTTATGCCCAGTTCTTGGGCAGTTGTTTCTATTTTTTGGTTATTTATTGTTAAGGTGATTTTTTGGGCATCGGCCAGCTGTTGTATTTGCTTGCTGGCTTCGGCTGGGGTTTTTCCGTCTATGGGCAGTCCGGCTATATAAAGATTACTGCCTAATTTGTTTGGATCATCACTCTTTGCGTTACTCCAGTACAGTAAACTGCCTAATATAATTAAAAATAGACCGCTAATAGCCAAAGCCCAGAATAGTCGTTTGGAAAAATTAAGTTTTGGCCAAGTTAAAACCAACTTAGGTTTTTGATAGTGCGGATAAGGCTCAACTTGCGATAAGCGTGCATTTTGTTGAACTGTATTCTCTGGCAAGGTACTGTAGTAAACCGCTCCTTTGCCAATTAACTCAATAATTTCTGGCTTGTTTGGCTGTTCAATTACTAAATTCTTGGCAGAGTCAATTTCTTGCTCTTGTTGAATGGAGCTTGTTGCTTGGGGTTGTTGGCCGGCAATAATTTCTGGCTCTGGCATTCTGCTATTATCCACTTTTTGTCTACTGTCTATTGAACTATTTTACAACAAAAGGCGGGTAAATAACCATAATTAATTTACCTTTAGTAGGTTATAATTCTTTAAATGAGTGTTATTTGTCCAACTATACTAGCAAATAATGCAGCAGATTTTGCTGTCAAGCTACAAAAAATAAATTTTGCAGACCGTCTG
>CAZJDP010000055.1:0-4352 GCA_964544805.1 uncultured Candidatus Saccharibacteria bacterium | reverse complement strand
TTTGACCACTGATTTTGTAATTTTGAACTACTCCATCGATGGTACTTTTCTTTAATACGACTAGTTCCTTGCGGAGTTCGGTTGACTTCTTGTTTAAATCATCGGCTGACAAGGACTGAAGTTCCTTAAACGACATTTTTTTAGAGATTTCAACAGTTTTTTCAGATGACTTTTTTTTAGCTGCCATTGTTACTTGTCTCCTTCCCTTGTTATAAACTTAGTCTTAACCGGCAATTTATGAGCTGCCAAACGCATAGCTTCTCGGGCTATTGGCTCTGATACACCTTCCATTTCAAATAAAACTGTTCCTGGCTTAACCTTGGCTACAAAATACTCAGGATTACCCTTACCGCTACCCATTTTTACATCTTGGGGTTTTTTAGTAACAGGAGTATGGGGGAAAATTCGAATCCAAATTTTTCCACCTCTTTTGATGTAACGGGTCATTGCCTGACGGGCCGATTCTATTTGACGGCTGGTAATTCGTTCGTTTCCAAGTGCTTGAATAGCATATTCACCGAAAGCAATATTATTGCCTCTAGTAGCTTTTCCGCGGATTTTGCCCTTAAACACCTTGCGGTGCTTCATTTTATTGGGTAGCAACATTATGCAACTCCTTTCGGATTTGCAGGTATTGGGTTAAAGGTGTTAGGTATTAGTATGCTTTGTACTACTTTAACCTTTAGCCTGTAACCTATAACCTGATGAAGAGTAAAGCGATTCATCTTAGTTTACCTCCCCTTTGTAGATCCAAACTTTAATACCGATAATACCGGCGCTTGGTTGCTTGGCTCTGACATATCCGTAATCGATATCTGCCCTTAAGGTATGTAGCGGCACACTGCCTTGAATTTCTTTTTCGCGGCGAGACATTTCGGCGCCGTTAAGGCGGCCAGCTATCTCAATACGAACACCCTTAGCTCCGGCACGCATAGTGGCGGCAGCAGCGCTCTTGATTGCTCGCCTAAAGGCGATTCTTCTTTCAATTTGATTTGCTATATTTTCAGCAACTAGCTTGGCATAAAGTTCAGGCTTTTTAACCTCTTCGATATTTACCCTGACTTGAGAGCCATAAATTTTTTCAATAGCTGCTTTAAGCTCTTGGGCGCCAGAGCCGCCCCGGCCAATAACCACACCAGCTTTTGCAGTGAAGATTGTAACTGTTACGATATTTGGTGATCTTTCGATATCTACTCGATTAATTGCACCTCTACTACCAATTTTTTTATCAATTAAGCGTCTAACTGCTAAATCTTGGGTTAAAGCGGCAGCGTAATCTTTCTTACTTGCGAACCACTTGCTTCGCCAATCTTTATTAACCTGGAGACGCATGCTGATTGGATTTACTTTTTGACCCATTATTTAGTCTCCTTCTTTACGGCAGCGGCCTTAGCGGGCTTATCTGCTTTTTTGTCGCTAGTCTTTTTAACTACTCTTTGCTCGCCTTCGACCACTACTCTAATATGACTTGTTCGCCTCTGGAAGGGCAAAGCTCTACCCCGAGCAGCCGGGCGGAATCTTTTTAGTCTTGGCCCAGGGGTAACACTTATCTCAACAATCTTTAGCGTATCTGGCTTTATATTGTGATTATGTTCGGCATTGGCTTTAGCGCTAGCTATAGTTTTACGAACTGGATCGGCACTTCTTCTTGGTGTATGTTCCAAAATAACAAGAGCATCGGCAACTGTGCGGCCTCTGACAAGAGCGGCTACTACGCCGACTTTCCTTGGACTCATGCGAACACCTTTAGATATTGCTTTTACTGGCATATATTTGTCCTTACTTCTTTGCTAACTTTCCGCCATGACTGCGGAACTTACGGGTTGGAGCAAACTCACCAAGTTTATGACCTACCATATTTTCTGTTATAAAAACTGGAACATGCACTCGACCGTTGTGCACTGCAATAGTTTTACCTACAAAATCTGGTGAAATAGTTGAAGCTCGTGCCCATGTTTTGATAATGGTACGGTCTTCGTTTCCAATAGCCGCCACTTTTTTGGCCAGCTTTGGGTCTACGAATGGGCCTTTCTTTAATGATCGACTCATATACTAACCTCTCCTCTTAGCCTGATGACGGCTCTTAATAATAAATTTAGTAGTATCTTTACGCCTTCTGGTTTTATAACCCAAGGTTTTCTGGCCCCATGGTGTTCGAGGCGCTTTAGCCATACGGTGTCGGCCACCATCACCACCACCATGAGGGTGGTCAACAGCGTTCATAACTACACCACGAACCGAAGGTCTTTTACCTAATTTACGGTTTCTACCAGCTTTACCTATTTTGATATTTTGATGCTGAGAATTGCCAACTACTCCAATATGGGCCATGCATTCTAGAGAAACTTGTCGGACTTCGCCGCTAGGTAATTTAACCTGAGCCCAATTATCATCTTTGGCAATTAATTGAGCACCATTACCAGCCGAACGGGCTAATTGAGCGCCTTTTCCAGGTTGAAGTTCTACGGCATAAATACTGGTACCAACTGCTATATTCTTTAATGGCAATCGGTTACCAGCCTCTAGGCTTGCTTCATCATTAGATACAACTTTATCGCCAACTCTTAGGCCTTCAGATGCAATAATATAGTGGTACTTGCCGTTTTGATCTTGAAGGCGAGCAATTCTAGCAGATCGGTTTGGATCGTATTCTATTGCTTCAACAGTAGCTTCTGTACCTTTTTCTAGCTTAAAATTAATAATTCGGTAATACCGTCTAACGCCGCCGCCGCGGTGTCTAGTGGTAATTCTACCTTGGTTATTTCTTCCGACTGATCCTTTTTTAATAACAGTTAAGCTCTTAACTGGTTTTTTGGCAGTTATAGATTCAAAATCCTGGGTAGTCATTCCTCTGGTGCCAGGGGTAGTCGGTTTCAATGATTTAATAGCCATTATTTATCTTCCCCTTCCTGGGCAGCAAAAACTGGAATTGTTTGGCCTTCTTTAAGCTTGACAAAGGCCTTCTTAAAGTCGGACCGTTTGCCAACTCCTGGGCGTTGCCGCTTGCCTTTAATTGCAGCTTTCTTTTTACCGTCTTGTTTCAAAATATTGACAGATACTACCTCTACCGAATATTCGGTTTCAACAGCTTTTTTAACCTCGATTTTATTAGCAGACAGCGGAACTATAAACACAAATGTGTTTTTATCGCTGCTGAGTGCATAAGCCTTTTCGCTTACTCTTGGAGATAACAGCAAGTTCATTATTTTTTACCTCCTAATCGCTCTTCTAATGACTTTACAGCCGAAGCCGTAAATACTAAGGTGTTAGCATTTAAACAGTCGTAAACAGATAATGCTGATACCAGTACAAAATTAACTTCTGGTAAGTTGGCGATTGATCGCTTCGTTTCATCGCTAAGCACATCGACAACCAAAGTTACTCTTGAGTTTAGATTAAGCTTGTTAAGTTCTTTAACGGCAGATTTTGTTTTGCCGTCTTTAACAATAAAATCATCTGTTAAAAGCACTCTTTTATCGGCTGCTGCTAGTGACAGAGCTTGTTTTAAAGCTAATTTTTTAGCTTTAGCGTTAACTTTTTTGGAATAATTTTCTTCACCGCTTGGGCCAAAAGTAATACCACCGCCACGCCAAATTGGGTTTCTTATAGAACCAGTTCTCGCATTGCCGGTGCCTTTTTGACGCCATGGTTTTTTACCGCCGCCGCTAACTTCACCTCTTTTTAAGGTCTTAGCTAGGTTGTCCCTGCCGTTTGCTAAATATGCGGTATAAACATCTTTTAGCAGTTGGTGGTTTTCTACTGTAAGGCCAAAAATTTCTTTAGGAAGTTTCGGGCTAGTGGCGGTACTTTTAGTAGCTGAAGTTGTAGTTGCCATTATTTAGCCCCTTTCACTATTACAATACCTTTTCTTGGGCCAGGCACAGCACCTACTAGGCCAATTACAGCTGATTCTGTATCAACTAAAGCAACTTTAAGGTTTCGAACAGTAACTTGTTCATCGCCGGAATGGCCAGCCATTCTTTTGCCTTTAAAGATTTTTTGAGGATACATCGACCCTATCGAACCTGGTCGGCGAACATTTCCTTTGCCGCCATGGGTTTTTCGGCCTCTTTTAAAATTATGTCTTTTTATATTGCCGGTGAAACCTTTACCTTTGCTAGTGCCGGTAACTGCAACAATATCTCCGACCGTAAATACATCAGCAGCAAAGCTATCGCCTGGCTTGATAGACTCATCGGCCTCTTCTAGCCTAAATTCTTTAACGACCTTTGGAGTGATGCCCGATTGTTTAAAATGACCGGCTTGGGCTTTGCCGACCTTCTTGGCTTCTTCAAAGCCAAGCTGAACTGCTTCGTAACCATCGGTTTCGGCAGTTTTGACCTGTGTCACTA
>CAZJDP010000054.1:0-4435 GCA_964544805.1 uncultured Candidatus Saccharibacteria bacterium | reverse complement strand
TCTTCTTTAGAACTACGACCGAAAAACTCCTTACCAGCTAGTAAGGAGTTTTTTTATTGTTCGCTTTTTAGCCAAACTGATATTTGGTATAATCATAAGGAAGATGATATTACTTGATAGGGTAACAAAAAGTTATAACAAAAAGGGCACCGCGCTTAAAGGCATTAACTTACATGTCGAACCGAAAGAATTTGTGGTAATAGTCGGCCAAAGCGGCGCCGGCAAATCTACTTTATTAAAACTCTTAACCCGTGAAGAAAAACCAACAAGTGGCAAAATAATTGTCGGCGGCCTAGATTACGCTTCTTTAAAAGATCGTAAAATTCCATATTTAAGACGAAAAATTGGCGTCGTTTTTCAAGATTTTAAACTGCTTCCTAATAAAAATGTGTTTGAAAATGTAGCATTCGCTCTTGAAATTGTTGGCATGAGCAATAAAGAAATCGAGCACACAATTCCCAAAGTTTTAGATATAGTTGGTTTAACCGGCAAAGAAAAAAGCTATCCTAGCGAATTGTCGGGCGGTGAAAGGCAAAGGGTAGCAATAGCCAGGGCGGTTGTCAGGCAGCCGAAAATTTTAATTGCCGACGAGCCAACAGGTAATTTAGATCCTAAGCATGCATGGGATGTCATTAATGTTTTAGAAAAAATTAACAAATATGGCACCACTGTTCTTTTAACCACCCACAATCAAGAAATAGTTCAAAAGTTAAGGCGGCGGGTTGTTACTATTTCTGACGGCCAAATAGTTTCTGATAAAGCCGGCATAAGAACAAGGTCCCGCATATGAGAAGAAAGCTAATAACTCTTCGGCGGATTATTTCGTCTGGAACTAAAAACTTTATAAGAAACAGCTGGCTGAGTATTGCGGCCATTGCAGTTATGGTGGTTTCGGTAATCATTATTTTGTCATCAATTATCATGAATGTCGCCACCCAGCACACAATTCAGGAACTTTCTAAAAACATTAAAATTGCTGTTTATTTCGTGCCTGACACCGAAGAGGAAAGCATTATGCAAATGCGACAAGCATTTGAAAATGACAGCAGGGTTGATGAAGTTTCATATATATCTAGCGCCGATGCTCAAAAAACCTTTATCGAAAATAATAAAGACGATCAGCAGTTGCTTCAGGGGCTAGCCCTTATTGGCGGCAACAGCTTGCCGGCTTCTATAGAAGTAAGTGTCAATAATTTAGATAATATAAATTCCGTAGCAGATATTGCCAGGCAAGAGCAGTATAAAGATATCACAGAAGATATTAATGTTGGCAAGCAAGATGTCCAGCAAACAATAAACGATGCATCAAAAGCCCAAAAATTTATCACTCGCGCCAGTATAATTGCTGCCTCTATATTTGTGGCCGTCAGTATTCTAATTATATTTAACACAATTAGAATGGCCATTTTTACCCGCGCCGAAGAAATCAGAACCGAAAACCTGCTTGGCGCCACCCGTAGCTATATTAAAGGGCCTTTTTTGGTCGAGTCGGCTATTTATGGCATTATCTCAGGAGCAGTAGGGGCCGGTGTTGTTCTGGCTACACTAAGAGTCATAACCCACGAAGATTTTAAGTATACAAAAGAATTCTTTTCCGAGCCAAAAATTATGGCGTTATGTATCACGGGTTCAATTATTTTTGGAATATTCGTTGGCGTCTTTTCATCGTCGCTGGCCATGGGTAAATATCTCAGGCTTAAACGGTGGTAGAAGACTATTGAAGGATAAGCATTTTAATGCTATAATGGGAGGGTAAAATTAAGCTGCGTATAAAACCTATGCAAATCAAAAACAAAAACATCGGTAAAAAAATTGTTTTAACAACTGTCGCTTCTGTAGTCGGTTTGACTATGGCAGTTGCTCCAATTATTTCGCTTAAAAATGGCAGCGCCGAAGCGGCTACTTTGGCACAGTTAAGGGAGCAGGCCAGTGCCTTAAATGCTCAAATTGCCGAGAGCAATCAAGCTGCTGCTAATCTTGCCGCGCAGGGCGAAACACTCAAGGCAAAAATTTCTGAATTTGACGCCCAAATTTCTAAAACAGATGCCCAAATTCAGCTAGTCCAAAATAAGCTGGCTCAGCTAGAAATAGAACTAAATAATGCTCAAAAAGAGCTCGATAGACAAAAAGTTCTTCTTAAAGCCAGCATTAAAGAGCTTTATAAAAAGAACGATGCTTCTTCTGTAGAGCTGCTGGTTAGCGTTAATAGCTTTAATGAATACTTTAATAACAAAGCTTATTTAAACAAGCTAAAGTCCAACATTCAGGAATCAACCGAAAAAGTAATTGCCCTTAAGCAGCAAATTCAATCGCAGAAAGATGAACAATCTAAACTGCTTAAGCAAGAACAAGAATCAAGGGCGGTTCTAGCTCAGGCCAGGTCCGAAAAAGACCAATTGCTAGCCGAAACCCAAGGCCAAGAAGCCAATTATCGGAATCAAGTAAATTCACTAAAACAGCAGCAAAACCAAGTTATGGCAGCTATTGCTGCTAAAATGGCAGCTTCCGGTACAGTTATTACGGCCGGTTCGGGCAATGGCGGCTATCCTTCTAAGTGGGCTAATGCACCCCAAGATTCTCTAATAGATAGCTGGGGTATGTATAACCGCGAGTGTGTCAGCTATACTGCCTTTAAAGTGTGGCAATCGGGCCGTTATATGCCTTATTGGGGCGGGCGTGGTAATGCCAACCAGTGGCCAGGGAATGCCAGGGCGGCCGGTTATGAAGTCGACCGAGACCCACAACCCGGAGATGTCGCCATAACTAACAACGGCTACTATGGTCATGCTATGTTTGTCGAGGCAGTAAATGGCCGTATGGTAACCGTTAGCCAGTACAACTACATTATTAATGGACAATGGGGCATGTACAGCGAAATGACCTTAAGTGCCGATAATTCCGCTCTTGGCCCAATGACCTTTATTACATTCCCTCCAGCCAATTAAGTTAATTATCAGCAAAAATTCGAGCCGCTTATGATAAACTAGAGCGGTATGGAAAACTATGGGAATCAAAATCAACAAACAGTAGTACAAAACCAAAAAAAGAAAAAATGGCCATATTTCTTGGGGGGATTTCTGTCAATTTTAGCAGCCTTTGGGATTTTTTATTTTGGGATAATGGTTGGCAGCGGGCAGGTAAGCCTAAGTTTTAGGCGAGCCGCTGTTCAAGAAAATAACTCACTACCCAACAGATTAAATTACGATAGCGTCAACCAAGTTTACAGGGAGCTTAAGCAAAAATATGACGGCAAACTAGATGAACAAAAATTAATACTAGGGCTTAAAAAGGGCCTAGTAGAAGCAGCCGGCGATAAGTACACAACTTACCTTGACGCCGAAGAGGCAAAAGCTCTTCAAGAATCACTCAATGGGTCTTTTAGTGGCATAGGAGCTGAGCTGGTTAAAGAGGGAGAATATATCACGGTCGTGTCCCCAATTGCTGGTTCGCCGGCCGAAAAAGCTGGAATAAAACCTAAAGATATAATTTTCTCAATTAACGGAGAAGACGCCATTGGCATGGATGTAGACGAGGCGGTAAATAAAATCCGCGGCCAAGCCGGAACCAGTGTTAAGCTGGTTATAGTCCGCGGCCAAGAAAAAATAGACCTAGACATTAAAAGGGAACAAATTACTATTCCAAGCGTTGAAACTAAAATTTTAGACGGCAATATTGGATATATTAAAATATCTCGCTTCGCTGAAGATACCAGCGAGCTTTCCCAAAAAGCGGCTGAAGATTTTAAGTCTAAAAATGTTAATGGGGTAGTTGTTGACCTAAGAAACAATCCAGGTGGTTATTTAAATGCCGCGGTTGATGTATCTTGCTTGTGGCTTAAAAAGGATCAGCTTGTTTTAGAAGAAAAACGAGGCGGCATTGTTATGAAAGACTACAATTGCCAGCAAACCGGTATATTAAACGGCATTAAAACCTCTGTTCTAATTAACGAAGGCAGCGCCAGCGCCAGCGAAATTACTGCCGGTGCTTTAAAAGACAATGGTGCGGCGACGATAGTCGGTCAAAAGTCTTACGGCAAAGGCAGTGTCCAAGAAATGTCAAATATGCCTGGCGGCGATATCTTAAAAGTTACAGTTGCCCGGTGGTTTACGCCAAGCGGTAAAAATATCGACAAAGAAGGTATTTCGCCAGACCAAAAGGTAGATCTTACAGAAGAAAATGCAAAAAATAATCAAGATCCGCAGCTAGATAAAGCGATTTTGATGGTAAAATCTTAAGCCCGTCCGCCTTTAGTGCTTGCATTTAAAGGGCAAAATGACTAACATAAACACTATGGATGAACAAAATCAAGCACTAAAAAAAATATTACTAGTAGAAGATGACGACGCTTTGGCGGCGGTTTATGAAACTCGTTTAGACGCCGAAGGTTTTTCGGTAAAAAGGGTTGCTAATGGAGAAGAAGCTTTGGCAACGGCCA
>CAZJDP010000053.1:2024-4547 GCA_964544805.1 uncultured Candidatus Saccharibacteria bacterium | reverse complement strand
TTTAAAACTTTGCCAGAGATGTTACATCACCAAAGTTTGCAAGTTAGTAAGTAGGTAAGTTCGCAAGTTTTTCTTGTAAACTCGCCAACTTTCAAACTAGCTAACTTTTTAACTAAGGAGTTAAAGTCATGGCAGAACAAGCCAACCAACAAAGAATTCGTATCCGTCTAAAAGCATACGACCATAAAGTAATCGATCAATCATCTAAACAAATTGTCGAAACAGCCCTAAGAACCGGTGCAACTATAGCCGGCCCAATTCCGCTGCCAACTCGGAAAACAACTTACACTGTTGTCAAAAGTCCGCATGTTTACAAAAAAGGTCGCGAACAATTTGAAATGCGTGTACACAAACGGCTTATAGATATAACTAATGCCACCCCAAAAACAATTGATAGTTTAATGAACTTATCCTTGCCTGCAGGCTGCGACGCCGAAATTAAAATGTAACATTGTTCTTAATGTTGAATCACTTCTTGGCTTAAGAATTAAAGTCTAAAATCATTTCCTTTATTGAGTTTTTATCTAGTTTGAATTTTTCACCAGCTAAATCTTCTAGAGTCTTTTCGTACTTAACAATAAACTGAGCTAATTCTCTAAACATACTTGACTTTAATTTTAAGCTTTCGTCAGACGCAGCTTCTTCAATTAGATGTTCGACATAATCAACTCTTGATTCGTACACCAGATCCTGGCTTTGGGCAATGACTTTGTAGTTATCAATAATTTTTGCGACATCTTCATAGTAACTAATAAAAAAACTAGGGCACTGTTTTGCTACTTCAGTAAATTCACTCAACTCTGGCATTAATTCATTTATGGCAGCTAAAGCTTTATCGATATCACTTTTCGATGATAGCTTGTTAAGCATATTGCCTATACAAAAAATTGTTTCATCAATTTTGCCTGGATATAGATTCAGGCTGTAACGGTCGGAAGGATTCATATCATTTAATTCGTTTATAATAATCATCTCAATAACAGCATCGTAAAGTTCAGAATTATTATCGAGCGTTATATCAAATTTTCGCTCTAAAAGTTTTGTACATTCCGTTAAATATTCTGTTTCATCCTGGTAGCCTTTATTGTTTACAGTATTTCTATAAAGATTGTTTTTCAGATATAGATAGTTCTGGTTTTCTGCTAAATTTTGCAATTCATTAGGATCAGTTTTATATAAACGCATTTTAATATAATACAATAAATTAACAGAAAAGTAAATATTTAGTGCATTAAAACTTGTATCAATTTAGGTTGATAAAATCATAGTCTTTATGCTTTAATTGAAGTTAATGTCAACAAAAAAAAATAAAAAAACAAGTCAAAATCAAGAATTAGACGCAGTCTATTTACTTAAAATAGTTCTTTTCTTTATTTTAGGATGTATATGGATCAATATTGGCGCCGAACCTGGTATTCCAGTGCCGGTTGGTCTACTAATAGGCATTGTATTTGCTAGCCATGATCATTTTCAGATCGACAAAAAGGTAGAATTCGTAGTTTTATTTATGGCGGCTATTTTAAGTTTTATTGCACCGATTGGTTTTGTGCTTAATGTGGGGTAGGTAAGTGAATCCAGAAAAAGAAAATAATAATTTAGATAATTTTGAATTAAACCAAGACCGAATAATTGCCGATGCTGCTAAAAATATTGTCGATGAACAATCGCAGCTTTTCCCAGAGCCAGAACAGCCAAACTACCCTAGTGAATTAGTCGAAAATAACATATCTAGTAGCCCGCAGGCGGAAGTTGATCCTACTGGTAATCTTGGCTCAGTTACCAACCCGGCTAATAACTATAGCCAGCCCATAACCCAAGGTACTGAACCTATTACAACGACTAGTGCATCCTTCGACCAAGAAAAATCATTAGCTAATAAGCTGCCAAAGGGCAAAAAAACTATTTTAGTTGTATTTGCTACCTTACTATTAATTGCCGGTATTTTGGTCGGGGTAACTATTTCTGCTAACGCACTGTTCAATAAGCCGGAATCTGTAGTAGCTAAATCTATTTTAAATACTACCAAAGCGAATTATTTTAATGCTATTAAAACAAATATAAGTGTCAACAGCGGCGAGGGTGCAAGCATGTCTTTTTATGCTCTTGGTGGTCAAAAGGGCGCAGTTACAAGAGCAGATTTTAATTTAAAATACTCTTTGTTTAACATTGATGGATTGGCAATTTATGATAATCAGTCAGAAACTTCTTATTTTAAAATAAATGGGCTGAGCGATATCGCCAAAGCTATGGGGGCACCGTCTGTTAATGATCAAAAAATTAATAGCTGGTTTAAAATTTCAGAAAAGAACTTAGGCAACACCACTAAAGAGCTGGGTATAAAAGACACTAATGCTAACAGCCAAGTTAACCCAATGAAATGTGTCCAGTCTATGTCCCAGTATATGCAAACGGAAGAGTTTAAAAATAAATTAACCGAAGCCTACAATAAAAATCAATTTGCAGCGGTTAGTAAGCTTGGTAAAGATATGGTCGATAATCAAAAGACAACTAAGTACCAGGTAG
>CAZJDP010000053.1:0-1924 GCA_964544805.1 uncultured Candidatus Saccharibacteria bacterium | reverse complement strand
GATTATTCTTTGCCAACAAATACAGTAGAGAACATAAAAGAAATATTTAACCAATAGGGATCCAGATTAAGTATCTTACTTAGCATTAAATTGTTTACTTTTTTAATTCTTGCCTACATAATAAAAGAAAACACTTTATTTAAATAAAAAATCAAATCTATATTTAAATCTTGAGAGGGACTCGTAGTGACTAAGTTTGTTTTTGTAACAGGTGGAGTATTAAGCGGTGTTGGCAAAGGAGTGACAGCTGCAAGTATTGCTACTTTATTGCAGGCCAGAGGCTATAAAGTCAACATTCAAAAATGTGATCCTTATTTTAATGTCGATGCAGGTACGCTAAACCCGGCAGAGCATGGTGAAGTATTTGTAACTAAAGACGGGGCTGAAACAGACCTAGACTTAGGCCACTACGAAAGATTTTTAAACAAAGAATTAACTGCTTCGAGCTCGACTATGAGCGGCAGGATTTTTAGGCAAGTTATAGAAGATGAAAGAGCTGGTAAATACTTAGGAAAAACAGTCCAGATTATTCCTCATGTTACCAATGCCATGCAAGAAGCCATACTGGCTTCGGCGGCAGGGTACGATGTTCATATTGTAGAAGTCGGTGGTACGGTTGGAGATTATGAAAGCACGGCTTTTATAGAAGCAATAAGGCAGCTTAAAGATAAGCTAGGCCGGCAGAATGCTATTTCTATTCATGTAGTTTACTTGCCATATATTAAAGCAAGTGAAGAGGTAAAGAGTAAACCGGCCCAAAATGCGGTCAGAGATTTAAGAGAAGTAGGCATATACCCGGATATTTTGGTGGCCCGCGCAGATCATGATATATCTAATAATTTAATTGAAAAGCTAAGCTTGTTTACAGGGATTTCAAAAGATGCTGTTGTGCCAATGCCGACTGTCGATACAATTTATAGAGTTCCGCTAATTGTTGAAGATTTAGGAGTAGGCTCGTTGGTTTGCAGCTATCTTGATTTAAAAGATAAGAAACCCAAACTTAATGACTGGAATAAATTAGTAAAAACAGTTACCAGCCAAGATCTGCCCACAGTAAAAGTCGGCATAGTTGCTAAATATCTTGACCACCAAGATACATATGCCAGCGTTGTCGAGGCAGCTAAAAGCGCTGCTTGGTATTTAGGCAAAAAAGCCCAGATATATTGGACAGATGCCGAAAAAGTGGCTGATAACTCGGCCGACAAAATATTGACTGAATATGATGCTATTATTGTTCCGGGCGGTTTTGGCGAAAGAGGCGTAGAAGGCAAAATAGCAGCTGCCAAGTATTGTCTGACAAATAAAATGCCATATTTAGGCCTTTGTCTTGGAATGCAAGTGTCGGCTATTGCCGCCGCTAGGCTGGCCGGTTTGGCCAAGGCTAATTCAACAGAATTTGACCCGGCTACAAAAGATCCTGTGATAGATTTAATGGAATCGCAGAAAATGGTTGCCATGAAAGGCGGAACAATGCGTCTGGGCAATTATGATTGCCGTTTAGAAAAAAATACTAAAGCCGCCAAATTGTATGGCACAACAGAAATATCAGAAAGGCATCGCCACAGATACGAATTTAATTCTGATTATGAAAAAACAATAGAAAAGTCGGGCCTTAAAGTTGTTGGTAAAAATCCTCAAACAGGTCTTGCAGAAGTCGTCGAAGGCATCAATCATCCTTATTTTTTAGCTACGCAGTACCACCCAGAGTTTAAATCTAGACCGCTCCAGCCGCACCCTTTGTTTGTTGGTTTAATTGAAGCATGTGGAAAGTAAATAAATGTCCAAAAAACAAGTTATAGAAGCAGAAATTATCGAAGAACCCAGGAATTTTAACTATAAAGAAAAATACTATGAATATTCATCTGAAACTAAAAAAGTTTCAAAATTTGCCTGGATTGTCGCCCTGCTATCTTTACCGTTTAGT
>CAZJDP010000052.1:0-4634 GCA_964544805.1 uncultured Candidatus Saccharibacteria bacterium | reverse complement strand
TTATTCTTAGGCCCAACAGGTGTCGGCAAAACTGAGTTGTCTAAAGCATTAGCAGCTTCTTATTTTGGCGATAAAGCCAACTTTATAAGATTAGATATGAACGAATTTATTACCAAAGAAAGCGTTCATAAATTACTAGAAACAGGAAATAACTCCAGCCCGTCTTTTATAGATAAAATAAAGCAAAAGCCGTTTGCGGTAGTTTTGTTAGATGAAATTGAAAAAGCTGAAGAATCTGTAGTGAATATTTTTCTTCAGCTGCTTGATGAAGGCATAATAATTGATGCTAATAACAGAGAAGTATCTTTTAGGGATAGCATAGTTATAGCTACTAGTAATGCCGGGGCAGAACTAATAAAACATAGTATAGAATCTGGTAATAACATTAGCGCCGATGATTTAACCAAACATCTTATACAAAATAATCAATTTAAACCCGAATTCATTAACAGGTTTGACGAACCAATTATTTTTGAACCGTTAAGTAAAGAAAATTTAAAAGAAGTTGTTGGCATACTGCTTAAGCAAATTAACAGTGAGCTAGCTAACCAAAAAATAACAGTTAATTTAGATGATAAGGCAATTTCCTGGCTTAGCGAAAAAGGCTATGATCCGGTTATGGGAGCTAGGCCGCTTAGAAGATTAATGCAAAAAACCATTGAAGCTATAGTTGCCGATAAAATTTTAAGCCAGCAAATTAACAGCGGCGAATCATTAACAATTACAGTAGACGACTTAGAACTAAAAAACCAATCTTAACTAGGTATAAATTTGTGCAAGAATTTAATTTTAGTTGTTAACAGCCAAATGAATATAACGGTTCCGGTTGTAATTAGAAAGTTAAAGATAATGTTGCTTGATGTCGGAAAAATTCCTGCCACAATCACCGCTATCAAAGACTGCAGTATATATACAAATAAAGAATGCCGTCCAAAAGGAAGCAACAGCCAGCCAAAGTATCTATAGATTTTTTTCTGATAAATATTAAATATTAAAAATATCCCTAAGAAAACAATTATTGCCAAAATCATTCTAAGCGGCGGCAACTCTATTTTATTAAAAAGCGGATCGATGACTTGTCTAAAAGCCAGGAACGATTCTTTACTTACTGGGCTTAGGCTGCTTTCGATAAATTTCCAGCCAAAAGTTATCAGGCTGCTGATGATTAAAATGATACTTGCTAGAGCTATTAGTACATTTTGAGTAATTTTTTTATATTTAAAATTTGACCATTTAATGTTTAAGTCATGATAATAATAGCCGAATATTGAACCGCCAAAAAATAATATTTGCCAGCTTAAGAACATACTATCTTTGCCTAAGCCAAACAGCCATATAGTAATGCTGATGCCAAGCAGAACTAACCATTTACCCTGGCGAAGCAGTAGAACAGCTAGGGGTGAAAATATCAAAAACACCGCGTATAGCCCCAAAAAATTTGCCCAACCAAAAACAGCACTTAAGTTGGCAAACTGAACTGCTGCACCAAAAATGTTAGTCGGATCGTTAATACTATCTATGCCTGGAGGAAAGGGCCAAAACTGAGTATCCCAATAATTAATTAATAGCAAAATTAAAGTGCTGGTAATAACTGACCAAATATATAAAATAAATGCTCTTGTCCATAGTTTTTTGGTAACAACGGCTAAGGGCAAAGAACTATCTTTATAACCTCTAATTAAGCCAATCATTATTCCGCTAATAAGAATAAAACCTTCTGCCGCCGAGACCCACAGCCTGCCTTGTCCAGTAATCCAATCTGTTATGCCGGGCCATCTTTGTAAATGGTCAATAATTATCACCAAAATAAAAAAACCTCTTAGAAGGTCAAATGTTACTATTCGTTTGCTTGAAATTTTTTGCATCTTTGCGCTATCAACCATTATAATGAATAGGTCCTGTAATCAAAAATACAGACCACTTATAAATGATAAGTTTTCTAATTGCTTTTCTTGGTATCGGAATCTGCCTTGTCCTGGGCGAGCTACTTTGGCGTAAGCGAATTTTAAAGGGTGAATATGCTAGAAAATTCGTCCATATTACTTCTGCTACATTTGTGGCTTTTTGGCCCCTGTTTTTAAATAACTTAGAAATTGCTTTTGTAAGTTTACTGTTTATACTTGCCTTAGTTTTAACCAAAAAATTAAAATTGTTTAGATCTTTAAGAAGTGTTCGCAGGGCAACATACGGCGAAATATGGTATGCCCTTGGAATAGGTGTTAGCGCACTTCTTTTTAGCGACCCGGCAGTATTTGCAGTAGCTGTGCTGACCATGGCTTTAGCTGACGGCTTCGCGGCTGTAATTGGTGTTGCTTTAGGTAAAAAGGCTGGTCAGTTTAAAATTTACGGCCAACGGAAAAGTTTTTTTGGTTCTTTAACTTTCATGGCAATATCTTTTTTTATAAATATAGTGTACTGGTATTTTAATAAAGAGGCTTTGCCGGCAGATTTACAAAATGGCATATTCATTGCTGCTCTTTCATTTGGCGTGTCGTCAATTTTAACGCTTGCTGAACTACTGTCACCTAAAGGAAGCGATAATATTATTGTTCCAGTACTGGCCGGGGTGCTAGCGTTATTGCCGGCTACTTTTTAAAAGCAATAATTTTCAATTATTCACAAATATTTTTTATTTTATCTTCGATTAAGCTAATATTTAGTGGTCGTGAACTAAGCATTAAAAAAAGGCCAAAAAGGCCCTTTGTTATTCTTGGGGCGAATGAAGGGAATTGAACCCTCGACCTCCTGTGCCACAAACAGGCGCTCTAACCAACTGAGCTACATCCGCCATATCTTACTGATGTTAGAACAGTAAGATTATATATATAAACTACAATTAAATCTAGTTTATAGAGTTTTTAGTGGTGGTGCTCGGCCTCGGCCTCCATGGCCTCTTCGTATGTTTTGTGAACAGTACCTTTAGGATGTTCAGCCGGAGCGTAAATAGAATAAAGCTTTAGGTCGGCTGTACCAATATTAACAATGTTGTGCCATTTGCCGGCTGGTACAAAAATCGCAAAATCATCTTCGGCTTCTTCTTCAAAGCTTAGGTTGTCTTCACTATCGCCCATTAGAACCTTGGCTGTACCTTGTTCTATTCTTAAGAACTGATCAATATCATTATGCACTTCAAGACCAACTTCGCCGCCAGGTTTAATAGACATTACTGTCATTTGCATATTGGTTCCGGTCCATTTGGCAACTCTAAAATCGGAATTAGCTTTTGTTAATTGTTCTATATCCACCACAAAAGGTTCTCCACCCATATCTTTATAGTCAAAATCCATGTTAATACCTCCTTACTTGTTCACTATAAATTTTATCATTTGCATATAAAATATTCAGCTAGCTTTTTAGTGTTAAAATATTAATTAGCTAAAAATGAAAAACCAAACATTACATCAAACATATCTAAAAACATCAATTGTAGATCTTAATCATGAAAATAAAACTACGGTTTATGTCTGTAGGTACCTTAAAGAATTTTTAAATCCTAAGCTAGTAGTTTTTAATGAACCAGTTCAGCTTTTAAATTACTGTCTTGAAAATAATATAAGCGAGGCAATAAATGGCGGATTTTTTGACAGAAAGGCCAACCAAAGCCTTGGCGAGCTTTGGATAGATTCTAGGCCTCAGGAATATACAAAATTTGCTTTTCCATGGAGCACTACAAGATCATGCATTTATATTGATAATTTGGGCAACTTATCTATTGCTAAGCGGTTTCATTTGCCAAAGGACATAGCTGGAAGCATGCTGCAAACTGGTCCGGCACTACTTCATAATGGTTTTGTAACAATAGATGAAAAAATTGACTTTGAAGGTTATTCAACTACAAGTTCAGAATTTGATAGCGATATTACTGTTGGTCGCTATCCTCGTGCCGCGCTTGCTTATAATGATGAGTTTATATGGACTATTGTTTGTGATGGCCGTTCGGCAAAAGATAGCGGCATGTCGTTAATTGAACTAGCGAATTTTATAAAAGGCTTAGGAGCTAGCGAAGCTATTAATTTAGACGGCGGAGCTTCTTCTACTCTTGTAAGCCAAGGCCGGCTTTGTAATAAACCAAGAGGATTAACAGAAGATTTTCCTGATGGCAGAGAAATTTATTCAGCAATTATTTTTGGTTAGGTAATCCCGTTGTAGGTCAGTTATAATATGCATTGAAGGCAATATGCAGTTATGGAAAAAGAAGACGAAAAAATAGTTGGTCATTATGAATTTAGCCAAGATCAAAATTCTGTATCTGCATGGGCGGAATTGAGCGGACTAAAGATACCGCTAGATAAATTGTTTGTAAAATTTGCTTTAAAAAAAATTGTTATATTAAACGGCGCAGATGTTTTAAGGGCCATGGAAGATTCGGGCAGATCAACCGATAGTTTTGAATCATTCCGAGGCGGCTATTTGACGCCCCCATTAAATATCGGCAAGCTGTCTATTTTAGATTCATCATCCGCTGAATAGCCATGTGACCAGCAGACATGCTGGTCTCACCCCGGCCTTTTTGGCCCAGTGTTCGAAGAATCGCAAAGAACAATTTAAAAAGCCCAGGATGAACCTGAGCCTTTTAAATTGGTACCCCGGGAGGGATTCGAACCCCCGACCTGTGGGATAGAAGCCCATCGCTC
>CAZJDP010000051.1:2748-4662 GCA_964544805.1 uncultured Candidatus Saccharibacteria bacterium | reverse complement strand
CACTGCGAATTTTTTCTAAACACTCATCTCCATTCATTTCGGGCATCATTAAATCTAAAAGTATTAAGTCTGGGCGCATTGCTTTGGCTAGTTCGTAGCCTAGTTTTCCATTTTCAGCAGTTTCTACTTCAAAACCTTCCGCCTCAAACTTCATGCGGTACATCTGTGAAATTGCTTGATCGTCTTCTACTATTGCTATTTTAGTGGCCATTAAGTTGTCCTTTATAATTACTGCATACAATTATACCAATACTACTTATTTTTAGCTCCGAAAAAGAAATATATTTATTTTTCGGCTTTTTTAGTGAAAAATGGAGACAGGCTAAAAACTATTTAGCCCTGGTGCATGTGAAAATGTGCCAGTTTCCCGTAACAGGGAGGTGAACAAGGTGGCTACTAACCAGCGTAAAAGCCACTATGCCGTTATTCAACTACGACCCCGCAAAAAGAAGTTACGGGTCAGAATAAAAGGCAAGGGCGGCGGCACGGCTCGCCGAATCCGAAAATGAGCCCGCCTTATCACAAGCAGGTTCGAGCAGTCCTGCACAAATCTACTACGGTAGGTAAAAAACTGCTCTTTTCTTTTGCAGCTTATAAATATCTTGTAAGATAAAAACATGCTTAAAATTATTAAAAAGACAAACGCATCCGAAAAAACCCAGCTGCTAAAAGAGTACGAACCAGATAGTTGGATAATTGTCGAGGCGCCGTCGCAAGAGGAGCTTAGTTTTTTAACCCTTACCCTAGGGCTAGAAGAAGGCTTATTAACTGATTCCATAGATGTTGATGAAGTTCCAAGGGCAGAAATAGAAGACGGCAATTTGTATGTATTTAATAGATTTGCTTACACAGAAAGTAGCGGATTAATAAAAACTGCACCAGTAATGTTTGCTTTGGGTAAAAAGTTTTTTGTAACCATTACGCTTAACAACCGCTCGCCTTTCAAAGCTTTTGCTGATACTAATGACAGCTATAGTACAGCCGAGAAAAAATCTCTGCTTCTAAGTTTAATGAAACTTTCTATAGAAACTTATTCGGTTAGATTAAATAGCTTAAGCAAGCAGGTCCGCAGCGTCAGAAGCAACCTAAGCATTCAAAAAGTAAGTAATAAAGATTTTATACAACTAGTTGAAATTGGAGATGTTTTAAATGAGTTTTTGGGTGATATTGTGCCTTTAAGCACCGTGTTAGATTATTTAGCTAATAACAAATTAACAATTTTAAAATTTAATGAAGAAGAGCTGGACGAAATTGAAGATGCTGCCTTAAAAACCAGGCAGTTAATGGATAATACCAAGAGCGCTCTAAAAACTATTGTTAATATTCGCGAAGCATATTCAAACATAGCTACCAATAACCTTAATAAAAAAATTACAATTTTAACTACATTAACCGTTGTGCTAACCATTCCAACAATAGTCGGCAGTTTTTTTGGCATGAATGTCAGCGTGCCTTTTGCCAAAGATGAAGACTCTTTTTTGATAATTATTAGCGCTACTTTGTTGCTGGTGGTTGCTTCTCTATTGTGGCTAAAACGAAAAGGCTGGTTCTAATTAAATTGACAAATATTTAATAAACTTGTAAAATAATATTTATGGAAAAACATGTTGAACCGCTTGTCACAAACAGCGAATCTGAAGAAAAAGTTGTAAAGTCAGTAGCAAAAATGGTTCTAGGTGCACTTTTCATTGCGTCAGTGGTTGCAGGTGCTAAAAGCTGCGAAGAAGGAATAGATAATTCCCCCAATTCCCAACAAAGCACTAGTGAACATCTAATAATTAATAACGCTCAATAAATAAATTAATGTATGAGCAATAACGAGCGAGAACCTCCACAAGTAAAAACTAATGAATTATTTGCAAAAGATTATTCTAATTATCGGCAATTTGTAGATTCAGGTTGTAATAGCAGTAG
>CAZJDP010000051.1:0-2648 GCA_964544805.1 uncultured Candidatus Saccharibacteria bacterium | reverse complement strand
TATCGGAAAATATCAGTTCGGCACAACCAATATTTTATGAATATTCCGAACATAACCCAGATAATTTGCATAATATTACTAAATTAAAACAACTCCTTGCTCAGAAAAATATCAAGTACACTGTCAATGATTTTTCTATTGAAGGCGAAGAAAGTATACCTGAACATTTAAAACAAGGCTCAATGATTATGTACAGCGGCCAAATAAGGCTTAATAAATACAGCAAAAAACATAATGGCGGCAAAAGCTTATACAATTCATTTATTTATGGAGTTGATAATGGGGACATTGTTTTAGACAAACAAGAGGGAAGTGAAATTATAAATGGTGGTGAATTAAAAAATAATAGTCAACTATTAAGCGCCATGTGGAGTGTTTATAAGCAAAGACTTTCGGAAATTTCTGTCAATTACCCGATTAACCTTGAAGATAGCTTTGAAGAATTTGTTGAAATGGTAGCCGATGATGATACGGTAATAGTTCTTGCTTATGAAAAGGGTGAAGTTGCTTGTTTTACCTATCTACTTAAAAATATTCAAAAAGCAACTTGGTTGAACGATAAAAATTTACAAAAATTCATTAGTGAAGACAAAGATTTATACTACTTTCCTGGAATTGTTGCCCACAGAGATAGATCGGGCAAGGCCTTAGAGGTTTTAAACGCATTGGCAAAAGCGTGCAGACAAACAAATATTGAATTTGATATTTTATTTGAATGCACTAACCATTCAGCAGTGTATATCCCACATCTGATTGCAAAAGCCGCAGATATAACAGGCTACATACAGGCCGCCACAAAGCCAGAAGAGCAAATTTACTATAATATTCTACAAATAAATGACTAGTTTTTAACTAGGTTATATTTGTAAAGTTTTTTTATTGGCTTCATGGCCATTTTATGTCTTCTGATACCATCAATACCAAGATCTTGCTCAAAATTTAAATATTTAATTTTTGGTGTTTCAGCCATAGCCCGGGCTACGGTTGAGTACACTAAGAAATCAAAAAGACCCTTATATTCGTAACTAGTTTTGGCATGGCTAAGAATAATATAATCTTGTTGTGGCGGCCGAGAATAAATAGAAAAAGCTTCAATTTTGTTATTAATTACTATTGCAATGCATTCAGGATTAAGTTTTTCTGATTGTTTTATATAAAATTCTATAGCTTTTGCTTCATGTTTGTCAGTATCGTTATGTGTATATAGTTTTTCCCAAGTGTGGATTGAATTAATCAACCTAATTCTATTTCGTTCATCTTTTAAATTTATTGATTGTACAATTGAATCTTCTGAGTGGTTTTTTAAATAGTAATTTACCTGCCTTAAAAAGCCTTTTGATTTAGGCCCGGACATTTTGATTATTGCCTCAGCATCGTAAATGTAATCACTATTATCTTCGTCGACAGACACTGTGAAATTATCGAGCAATTCTTTTTCAATATTATCAAATGAAACTGCCGGCAACATCGTTAAATTATCTACACCAAAATTTTTAATAAGTATTTTCAAAATCAAAGAAGAAGATTCGCTAGCTAAGTAAGAGTAATTATACTTATTAGATTGATTATTGAATGGGTTAATAAACTTTAAGACAATAGCTTCATTGAACCTGCACCATTCAACTTTTTCTTTTTGCCCCAGCCAAGTGAATAAGTTATTAAAATAGTAGTCAGCGTACGGATCAAAAGATGAAAAAGCATTAATATACTCATCGCCATTTTCCAGGTTTAGTGTTTTAAAATTAAGCATAATTATTATTTTTAGTGTACATTTTAATTAATGGTATTTCAAAATATTGCTTATTTAATTTCTGTTTTTGGACTAATATCTTTATTAATTTTGTCGGTTATAAAAAAGTCATCATTAGCTATGCGTAAATTTAGCTTACTGGTGGCCCTTATTGCTTTTTGGTTAGCCCTACAATGGGTTGGCGGCTTAGTCTCAGGCTCTATTGGTGTTTTTTTAATAGAGCTATCGGTTGGTGTCAGCCCGGCAATTATTGTTGCCTTTCTTATTTTTATTTATGCCTATACAAACTCTAGTATTAATGAAAGAATTTTATTTTATTTAGCAGGACTTTGTTTTTTGTTCCTAATTTCTGCCATTATAGGGCTTAGCGTCAGTCAAATAACCATCAACAACGGATTGCCTACCATTAATGAGGCGTCGGTAATTTATTGGTCTCAAATTGTATTTATTGTCGTTGTTGCGCTTGTAGCCGTAAAGAAACTGTTATCAAAATTTTCTAACCACCAGCATAACGATGCAGATATTTTACTGATCATTGCTTTGATGCAAGCGTTATTTTTCAGCTTGTTAGCAAGTACGATATTTGCTTCCAGCAGTAAATCTCAAATTCTTATTCCAACCTCTTTGCTTTTAATGAGTGTAATTATCTATTATGCAATAGCAAAGCACCAGTTATTTGATATTAGGGCTGTTGTTGCAAGATTTTTTGTTTACATAAGCTCAATTAGTTTAATAGTTTTAATATTCACCCTTTCCTCGTTTATTATTGCCAGTCTGGTCTTTGGGCTGGAAATCACTTTAAAGCAAGAATTATTTTTTGCTTTTTTTTCTGCAATAATCGCTTTACTTTTTCAGCCAATAAAATCATTCTTTGACAAATTTACTACAAAGATTTTTT
>CAZJDP010000050.1:1182-4715 GCA_964544805.1 uncultured Candidatus Saccharibacteria bacterium | reverse complement strand
TTCTTGAATTTGGCGACGGCGGTTAGTCTCATCAATAGCCCGGCGCATACTGCCAGTAATATTATCGGCATACATAATAACTTGGCCTTGTTCATGGCGAGCTGCCCGGCCAATAGTTTGAATTAAAGCCGGCTCGCTGCGCAAGAAGCCTTCTTTATCGGCATCTAAAATGGCTACTAAACTAACTTCTGGCAAATCGAGCCCTTCGCGCAGTAGGTTAATTCCAACAAGCACATCGTAAACTCCAAGCCGTAAATCTCTTAATATATCTGTTCTATCTAAAGTATCAACCTCGCTGTGGAGATATTGAACCTTTACCCCTAGGTCTTCTAGGTATTCAGTTAGGTCTTCGGCCATTCTTTTTGTCAGCGTAGTTACTAAAACCCTCTGTTTTTTACTAACCCTGTCTCTTATTTCACCTAGTAAATCATCAATTTGGCCGTCAATTGGCTTAACAGTAATAAGCGGGTCAAGCAAGCCGGTGGGCCGGATAACCTGCTGAATGGGCTTTGGTGAACGGTCTAGTTCATAAGCTGCCGGCGTAGCCGATACAAATATAGCCTGATTGATGTGTTTTTCGAACTCGGCAAAATTCAGCGGACGGTTATCAAGCGCGCTGGGCAAACGGAAGCCATGTTCAACTAAAATTTCTTTTCTAGCTCTATCGCCGTTATACATACCCCTAACCTGCGGCAAGGTCATATGGCTTTCATCGACCATTAGCAAAAAATCATCTGGGTAATAATCAAGCAAGGTAGCTGGCTGCTCGCCCGGCTCGCGGTTTGTAAGATATCGGCTATAATTTTCAATGCCTTTGACAAACCCAGTTTCTTCAAGCATTTCTAAATCGAACTTGGTGCGCTGGGATATTCTTTGGGCCTCTAGGAATAAATTATTTTTGTTAAAAAACTGCAGCCTATCTGTCAGCTCTTCTTGAATCTTGCCAAGAGCAACCTTTAACTTTTCCTGGGGTGTCACAAAGTGGCTGCCAGGATAAACTGTATAACCTTCTAGCTTTTTTTCTATTTCGCCGGTTAAAGGGTTAATTTGAGTAATTCGGTCAATTTCGTCGCCAAAAAATTCTATTCTTACAGCAACCTCTTCTCCGGCTGGAAAAATATCGACTACATCGCCCCTAACCCTAAACGAGCTTCTGGCAAACGCTACATCGTTCCTATGGTACTGAATATCGGTTAATTGCCGTAGCAATTTATCGCGGAGCTTTCGCTCGCCAACTTTTAGTTTAATAGCCATTGCGCCGTAATCATCGACGCTGCCAATTCCGTAAATGCAGGAAACGCTTGCAACAATTAACACATCTCGTCTACTTAGCAGCGCACTAGTGGCAGCATGCCGCATACGGTCGATTTCTTCGTTAATTTGACTGTCTTTTTCTATATAAGTGTCTGTTCTGGCTATATATGCTTCGGGCTGGTAATAATCGAAATAACTAACAAAATAGTGAACTGCGTTTTCGGGGAAAAACTCTTTAAATTCATTGTAAAGCTGGGCAGCTAAAGTTTTGTTATGGGCAAGCACAAGCGTTGGTTTTTGGACCTTGTTAACAACATTGGCCATTGTAAAAGTCTTGCCACTGCCAGTAACTCCAAGTAAAACCTGGTTTTGTACCCCATTTTCTAAGTTCTTGACAAGCTTATCAATAGCCAGTGGCTGATCACCGGTGGGCTGGTATTTGGTTTTAAGCTTAAATTTATTGTCCATAACTTATAATTATAGTTCAATTACCAAACTAATACAGTAGTAAGCCATTTCAGAGACAAGATTATGCATAATTATGGTTTTTAAATGTTTTAGTCAACAAGCCTAGTAATTTTATATTCTTGTTACATAATTGACAAAAAATGAGATTAACTTTTTAGGTATTGACTTATTTATTTTTTAGTTATTTAATATATAAGTCCATCTTCCCCAAACTCTAGGAGTATCATGGATGATGATGCAACCCGGGTTAATATACCTGGGCTTAAGTACGAAGAGGTGAAACAAAAACCTCACCCGCAGCATCGAGACACTCTCGGAGCCCTAGTCGTTTTTTGCATAGTCGTAGTTGTAGTTGGACTATCGGCAGCAGCTCTCGGATGGATCGTCTATGTGGGATTACCGAGTGCCTACCAGTGGTACCGTGGGATATTTCCCAGCACAGTGGGAGCGATCGCTTTCCCATTAGGGATAGCCTTCGGAATGGCACTTGGAATTTCTCTGTTTTCACAGTTTGAAAAACTAATGAGAATCGGAGAAAAAAAATAGCTCGGTGGTTCCCGGGTGCTGGCTAGGTTTAATACCCTGGCCGGCGCCCGGAACCCCGGGCTTTTTTCATACCTATTTAATATCAGCCCTGATGGGTTGATGTAATAGAGCTTCGTCTGCTTGCGTTCTTTTTATCGTCTAAATACCAGCTGCTGGCCAACGATTTTGTATCAATATCACCATAAAGAAGATCTAATTTTTGAACAATTTTTTCAACTAGCCTTTCTGGATTGTCATCTAAAATTACTAAAGATTTATGATTGTTTTCTAGCTTTTCAAGCAGCTCTGGAATAATATCTGCCGTTCCGCCGCTGCCGAGCAGCACGCCGCACGGCATGTTGCTTTCAAGAGCAGTTGTAAACTCATGCAAACTGCCAAACCTGCCGCCAACGGTAATGACAGCATCCGAAGACTGAACGAGATAGGCGTCCCGGCCAACATAATTCATGCCTGTATAGTTAATAAATGTAAATACACCTATAGGCAGACGGTATTTGTATATGTGCTCTCTTGGGCTTGTAGCTGGTGAAAAGCCAATACTTATTCCGCCGGCTTCATGAGCAGCTTTCGCGCCATAAAAAGGCAAGCCTACAGTAGCGCCGGTAGTCAGTACATGGCCGGCTTCGGCAATAGCCCGGCCTACCCTTTCGGCCAGCGGCCTGGAATGCTCAACCGTTCCGCCATTGGCCGCTCCAGATAGACAAATAGAATAATTCATTAGAAGCCTCTGCCTCCGTAAATTTTAATTGACTCCGGATTAACCATGCTATTGTTAAGCTGTTTTAAAACTTGATTCTCTAAAGTTTTTTCACCCATATAGCGCACAAAAACCTCGTTCCAGAGGCTTTCTCTAAAATGATAAATTTCTCGGTTTTTATAGGCAGTTGAATTACTGTAACTGACAGCAATATCCATTAAGTTAAAAACAACCGGGCGGCCTCCGTGCATTACCCCAACAAAATCAAGATCCCGCCACCAGGCCATTTGCGGGTCAAGTTCGAATAATGAATGCTCGGCTTTCCGCCAGTGCAAATCTTCGGGCTGAACATGTGGTTCAAATATTTCTGGGTGGTACTCAAGGCCTTCGAATTTGCCAAAATACCTTTGAATAACCCGCCAATGAATTTGCTGCCCGGCCATTACAGCGCCAGATGCCGGATCGGCAATAAGTGTTTCAATAAATATTTTGGCAAAATCTGGTTTGACTTGCTGGAGCTTAAAATATGCACTGTACAGTTTAATTTCGTTAATATAATGAAATAGCA
>CAZJDP010000050.1:0-1082 GCA_964544805.1 uncultured Candidatus Saccharibacteria bacterium | reverse complement strand
GTTTTTAGCATGCTGTCGACACTTTTATAACCTAAAATTTTCATAATATTTGGCGGCGGAGTCTTTTTTAAGAAGTCTTTAGCTACACTCTTTTTTAAAACCCAGACTTTTTTGCTAATTTTTGATTTTTCGGCAGCCTGCTTTAGCATTGGTATTAATTCTTGAACTGTCTCTTTGCCACTTGCGCCAATTGTTTTCGCTAGGTGGGCATTGTCTTTTTCAAACTTAGCCAGCAAGGCAGAGTATAATTCTTTCCCGGTTGTATCTTTTGGGTCTAGGCCTAAATCTTTTGTTTTTTGAATTACCTGGCCGATAATTTCGGCGGTTAAGCGCACATCGACCCCAGGCTTGCCGCTGGCTTTTTCAAGCTGGCTAATGGCAATACTAAACATAGGTTCAGTAGCCCCAAGTAGTTCAGATATAAGCTTAGACATAAAAATTTGTGTATTTCAGTTTAAGTTGCTAATGCTAATATTTTATCATAATTCGCTAACTTGTAAGGGCATTTCGTGGACTGGATCTTCTTGTCGTAAAATTCCGGCTTTAGCCCCAATTTTGCCAACTACACTAGTAGAATTAGCGCTGGCGAAAGTAACCGCCCATTCTAATGATTCGCCGGCAGCAATCATGGCGGTAAAACCGCTGCTAAAAGCATCCCCAGCCCCTGTTCGGTCTATCACCGGTACATCTTCGTACATTCCTGCTTTGACAATATGCCAACGGTCTGTTGCGACAGCGCCGTTCGGACCGTCGGTAACTATTACAAAATGAACATCTTTGCTGGCAGCCCGAACCATATCCTCTATATTGTCAGACGGATATATTTCGGCCATTTCTTCTTTATTCATGGAAAGAATAGTTAATTTAGGAATTAATTCTTTTAAATGATCTTTGTTAGCCAGTTCTTTTTTGCCCGGATTCATGGCAATTTTAATGTTATTCTCTTCGGCGTATTTAAAAATAGTATCTATAACTTCGAAGTTCCCTTCTAAAGAGGTTAAATAAATCCAATCGGGGTGCGAACCGTGAAAATCTTCAAAATTAACTTCGTAGTGGGAGCTTGCGCCTCTGTATGACATGAT
>CAZJDP010000049.1:0-4740 GCA_964544805.1 uncultured Candidatus Saccharibacteria bacterium | reverse complement strand
GCTTTTCAGCTCTCATCAGTAAAATAGGTTCTGGCTTGGGCGTAAAAGTCCTCCATTAAATTATTGACTTTTAAGACATAAAAATATAAAATAGTACACTGAATTAAGGGAATTTATGGCTAAAAAGACATTAAAGAGAAAAACTATCGGGCTTTCCTGTGATAACTGTAATCAGAGGCATTATTATTCTACAAAAAATACCCAGAATACACCGGAAAAAATTTCATTAAAGAAATACTGTCCAACTACTAGATCGACAGCTACCCATACAGAAACCAGCAAGAATCTGGGTAGGAATGTAGTCAAAGCCAAGAAGAGATAGTTTTACTTACGACAATCTAAAACGACCCATAGAATCAACAGGGTCGTTTTTATTTAATAAAATCTATAGCTGTATTAATTAGCTCTGCATGGCTCCATACCAAAGGCGCGACACCCACGGGGGCGCCAGATTCTGGGTGAACCTGTTCGCTCATTACGCCGCTGTTAAGCATGTACCTGAGCGACCATTCCAACAAACCTGCAGCTTTATCTTTCTGGTTTAATGCAATATAAATTTGGGCTAACCATAAACTAGTAACAAACCAAGGATTCGGCGGCAATGCTTCTGTTGTACGCATATACCAATCATTTTCGTATCTAACCACTCCGCCTAATTGGCTAAGGCCAGAAATATTTTTTTCTATTGCAGCCAGCGATTTTTTAATTTTTTCCGAATCTAGCCGTTCATCTGTAAACATTACAACGCCGTATAAGCTAGAAATATCTATAGTATTGTCAAACTGTATATTATTATCCTCTTGCAGTAAAATACCTTTCCTATAGCTGCCTCTTTCACCGTCAAAATATAGTTCAAAGCCCTGCTTTATTCTTTCCGCTGCATTTTTCCATTTAATTTCATCATCGGGGTAGTTGAATTTACTAGCAAAGCCTGCTGCTGTATTTAAGGCTCCTATAACTGTTGCGGCAGTGTAGGTATGAGACAAAAACTTTTCTTCCCACAAATCATAACTGGCATGCGGCAAGTTAGTTTCTTCATCTATAAATCCGGCCATAAAATTGGCCGCTGGTTGAACTAATGTATTGTAGAGAGACTGAACAAATTCCTCGTCATCAGTGAACTTGATATACTCGCCAAGCATATTAATAACCGATGCCGTTTCATCTTCTTGAATGGCTAGCTCTTTGCGGTTATTGTGTACTAAGGGGTGCCAAGTGCTGCCTATAGCTCTATCGGGCTGGTATTTATGCATTAAATAACCGTCCCTAGACAGGGTGTCCCTACAAAACTCAAAGAACTTTTTAGGCTCTTCTTTATAACCAAGCCTAATTAAGGGCCAAATTGCATACGCTCCATCGCGGGGCCAGCAATAGCAGTAATAATCACGGCCATAATTAAAAATAGAAGAATCTCCGCTGGCTAAAATACCACCTCTTTTATCGCAGTGGGCTTTTATAACCATAAGTGATTTTTTTACTTCATTAACTAAATTAGGCGGTAATGTATGTAGTTTGTTGGCCCCAGAAGCAAGCCAATTGTGCCACCACTCTCTAGTAGCTTGTTCAACCGCGTTAATACCTTTCTTTTTATATTCATGGTGTACGGTTTCGCATTGGTATTGGGAAGCTGCCGCAATTAACCAGTAATCGACTAGTTCGCTAGAGTTAGCATCTAGTAAAAACGCAAACCTAACGACAGAATCTACGCCTCCGTGTTCAACTGCATTACCGGCAAGTTCTCCGTCTTCAGCATCTTTATAAGTGCCTTCTTTGCCTTCAATCCCGTAATTACCTATGCAGTATTGGTCAAACATTTGTCCATTGCTGCTGGCTGTTCCGTAAGCCAAAATAGAACACCTGCCTTTGTAGTCTAATATGTAATTTTCTTCCGGCACAAATAATGCTGTATCGCCTCGTCCGCCTCTGGATATTTCGAAAACCTGATGTAAAAATAGTCTTACATCTCGTTTAACATCCCATAAATTTTTAACAGATATGCGTCTTATAAAACTGTTATGATGCGGATCGACAAAGTCGATTGTGCTTAGGCTAATTCCTAAATTTTGACTTTCCATTGTGGTATTAGAAATAAGCGCATCATTTTCAAGGTTGACCGTAATTTTCCAACTGCCATCATCTACCCATGAGAAAGTACCGTCAACCCACACTCCTATTTTGTGATGGACGCTTCTTGAAGTTGTTAGGTTATCAAGCCCGACAAAAGGATAGTAAAAGTCGTGGATTAAGCCATGTTCGTTCAGTCCAACCATTAATTGACCGTTGCTGAGCATTGCCAGTCTTGCCATTTAAGCCTCCAACCCTTTTTCTGCTAAACGGCTGCGAATATCTTGAAAAGAGTTCATAAAATTAGTAAACGCTTCATAGGGTGATTCATAGGGGCTAAAGTAAGCATGGACATCACCGTCATTAAACCATTTTGTGCACATATAGTAAAAATGGTCGCTGGTTTGCAGTTTTCGCCAATCTTCTATTAGTTGCCAATCAGCCGAATTTAGAATAGATTCTTCCAGGCTATATAAAGCTAAGATTGCATTATGCTGCATTGGGTTGCCTAACCAGGCGGTTAAATCTCTTTCGTTATCGGCCCAGGTTATGGTGTTGGGAACATCAACAAAATCGACAGGCTCATAGTAGTCAATAGCTTCGGTTAGTGTCATAAAGGTTCGATCTTCTCGAGAATTATGCCAAGCATCCGGAAGTGCCCGGAGAAAATCGAAAATGCCGGTATCGGCCCATTGGTGCTCTCCAAAAGTTTCGTAATCCATAAAAAGATTAAATACCTGGGCGTTATCCATAGATGCACCCATCCAATTAACAAACTTTTCAGTAGTTAGAGGATGTTCTTCCCACTGCTTGTTACCAAACCTAAATGCCATATCGTCGCTTAACTTATAATTCTTCATAAGCAGCCGTATATTGTCTGTATACGATGGTCTATAGACAAAATTCGGGCTTCTCCAGCCAAGAATAGGATCCCAGCCTTCGGTGATAATACCTTTATAGCCGGCTTTATCTGCCCAGTAGGCCAGATCATTATTGTAGCTCAGCTCGGTATTTCTAAAAACTGTCGGCGTTACGCCAAAAACTTGCTCTACTTTTTCTTTGTGCATTTTTACCTGAGCTTCAAACTCGCTGCGGGAATAAAAGAAGGCCAGGGAATGATGGTATGTTTCGGCGACTATTTCTACCCTGCCGGTATTAACTATGTCTTTAAAACTCTGTAAAACTGCCGGGGCCCATTGTTCAAACTGTTCAATAATTGTTCCTGTTATAGAAATACTGACCTTAAAGTCAGGATACTTATTTAGTAGTTCTAAAAGAACTGCATTTGTTGGCAGATATGATTTTTCGGCCACTTTATCGATAATAAACTGGTTATTTGTTAAAGCGTTTGGTGTTTGGTCATTAAAATAACTATGGTCATTTCCGGCCGCAAAAACAGTGTAATGTTTTATTCTATAAGGCTGGTGGACATGCAGATATAAACATATAGCCTGCTTCATTACCTGGCCCCCACTAAGTTAGCATGTCTCTTATAATGGCTGACTATATTATTAGCTGCCGTATCCCAGGTAAGCTTGGTAAATTCTTGATAACTTTGGCTAAAAAGTTCATCCCTAAGAGTGTCATAACTTACAACTGCTGATATTTGATTGGCCATTTCATCGATATCCCAAAAGTCTACTTTTAATAAATTAGTTAAGACTTCTGCTACGCCAGATTGCTTGCTTACTAATGCCGGCGTGCCGTAGCCAATTGCTTCTAAAGGTGTTAGCCCAAACGGCTCAGATACGCTTGGCATGGCAAAAAGATCAGCAATTTTAAAGGCATCTCTTAAGTTTTTGCCTCTTTGAAAGTCGGTGAATATAACATTCTTAGAAATTCCTAGTTCTGCTGCCAGTTCTAACAGCTCAATATATTGTTCACCCGATCCAACTATTAAAAAAATAGTTTTTGGGTTTTTATCAATAACTTTTTTAGCGGCTTGCAAAAAGTTATATAAACCTTTTTGAACAGTTAAGCGGCCAATATTTGAAACAACGCGGTAACCGTTATTTTTTAGTTTTGCTAAGAATTTATAAGCATTTTCTTCGTCTAGATTCTCGTACAAATTAATATCTATACTGTTGTGAACAACTTCAATTTTATCTGCCGGTATCCCATATTCTTTAACAATAATGTCTTTTGTTAGTTGGCTGACGGCAAATATTCTATCTGCAAGTAGCAAGCCTAAATATTCAATTTCATGCACCATAGGGTTGCCTTGTTTGCCGCCGGCTCTGTCAAATTCTGTGGCGTGCACATGGACAACTAGCGGCTTGTTAGTGACTTCTTTAGCCCTAAGAGCCGCTCTAAAAGTTAGCCAGTCGTGAGCATGAATTATGTCGTAATCGCCAAGAACAGCTAGTTTTTCAACTCTATCGGCGTAATTTTTTACTTGCTCGAACAGGCTTATAGACTCAGTAGTTCCATCTTCGTATTTATACAAAAAACTGTCATAAGCCATGCCACTTTTTTTTACTTCTTTGGCTGTTTGCGGAATGGCTGGGTTGACTTTCATAAAATCAATATCAAAATGTTTATCGGTATAAGGCACAATAAACTCAATATCAACTGATTTTTTGGCTAGTGCTTTGCACATATGAAAACAAGCTACACCTAAGCCTCCGCTGTTATGTGGAGGCAGTTCCCACCCTAACATTAATACTTTCATATATT
>CAZJDP010000048.1:0-4812 GCA_964544805.1 uncultured Candidatus Saccharibacteria bacterium | reverse complement strand
CAGCCGTTCAAGCCAAGGTAAAACAAATTTTTGGCAAAGAACCTATGCAAGGTGTTAACCCAGACGAAGTTGTAGCTATTGGAGCAGCGATTCAGGGCGGTGTTTTAGCCGGTGATGTTAAAGATGTTTTGCTGCTTGATGTCACCCCACTGTCTTTAGGTATAGAAACTATGGGCGGAGTAAGCACCAAACTTATTGCCAGGAACACTACAGTTCCAACTAGTAAAAGCGAGGTCTTTAGCACCGCCGCTGATAATCAGCCTCAGGTCGAAATTCATGTCTTACAAGGCGAAAGAGAAATGGCTGCCGACAACAAAAGTTTAGGCAGGTTCATTCTTGATGGTATTGCTCCGGCACCCCGAGGTATTCCTCAGATTGAAGTAACATTTAATATTGACGCAAATGGTATTTTAAATGTATCAGCTAAAGATAAAGGTACCGGCAAAGAACAAAGCATAACAATTTCTGGCAGTGGAAACTTGTCTAAAGAAGATGTCGAAAAAGCTGCCAAAGAAGCAGAATCACATGCCGAAGAAGACAAAAAAAAGCGGGAAGCAGTCGATGCTAAAAATGGCTTAGAAAATGCAATCTACCAAGCCGAAAAGCTTAAAAACGACAACGGCGACAAACTTTCAGAAGATGATAAAAAGGCTTTAGATGAAGCTGTCGAAGAAGCTAAAAAGCACTTAGAAAGCTCAGATAAAGACGAGCTAGAAAAAGCCGCTAAAGACCTAACCGACAAATTAATGCCAATCGGCGCTAAATTGTACGAGCAGGCAACCCCGCCAAATAGTGAAGAAAAGGGCGATGGTCCAGTAGAGGGCGAAGTTGTTGACGAAAAGCCTGAAAAATAAAACTGTAAATAGCGGTATTAGGATAGCAAATAAATTAGATGTTAATGCTATCCTAACTCACCGCAAACAGTGTTTAGCTTATCTAAGTTCATATCAAAATATTATTGAACCCGGCGATACAGAAGGCTACTTAATTGTCTATGAAATTAATAATCAAATAGTTGGCTCTGCCAGGCTGGACATAAGCGGGTCCACCGGTACAATTACTAGATTGGTCACAGACTTAAACTACCGTAGTAGCGGCGTAGGCAGCAGTTTGGTAAAACATTTAATAAACAAGGCCCATAATAAAAATTTATCTACTTTAAAGCTTCGTTGTTTGGCAGCAAACTATAAGTTTTATGAAAAACTTGGCTTTACTAAAGATGGAAAATCGTATTTAGAAAATAATCAAAAATATTACAATATGAAGTTGCACTTAAGTTAATGGCATCTAAAAGGGAGTATTATATAAGAAATGACAAAAAAAGATTACTACGAAGTACTGGGTGTTTCTAAAAATGCTTCTGCCGATGAAATTAAGAAGGCTTTCAGGCGGCTTGCCGTCCAGCATCATCCCGACAAAGAAGGTGGTGATGAGTCTAGGTTTAAAGAAATTAATGAAGCTTATGAAGTTTTAAAAGATTCAGAAAAAAGGCAAAGATATGACCAGTTCGGCCATGCTGGAGTCGGTGGTGCCTCTGGCGGTGGTGGCGGAAATCCTTTTGAAGGCTTTAATTTTAACGGCCAAAATGTCAATTTCGATTTTGGCGATGGCGGTTTTGGTGATATTTTTGGTAGTTTTTTTGGCGGAGGCCGGCCACAATCTAGAAGAGGCAGAGATGTTGAGACTGTTCTAGAGCTATCATTTGAAGAAGCGGTCTTTGGCGTTGAAAAAGATATTAAACTAAATATAGAAGCTGACTGTGAGCATTGTAAAGGCACCGGTGCAGAGCCAGGCTATAATTTAAAAACCTGTGGTACATGTAAGGGTTCGGGGCAGGTTATTACTGCTGTTCGGACAATTCTTGGTAACATCCAGCAATCTCAAACTTGTTCTACTTGTCATGGTTCTGGCAAAGTTCCGGAAAAAGCTTGTTCTGTTTGCGGTGGTCGAGGCGTTAAGCGAATGCCTAAAAACATAGACCTTAAAATACCTGCCGGAATTGATGATGGCGCTACTATTCGCTTAAGAGAATACGGCGAAGCTATTGTTAACGGGCCAAAAGGCGACCTTTATATTCACATTAGAGTTAAACCCCATAAAATTTTTACTCGTGAAGGCGATATTATTCTAAGCCATGAAAAAATTGATATGGTGACTGCTGCACTGGGAGGCGAAGCCTCCGTCAAAACAGTCGATGGAATAGTCACTATGAAAATTCCGGCCGGCACTCAAAGCGGCACCGATTTTAAATTATCTGGCCATGGCGTGGCTCACCCTAAAAGCAGCTACCGTGGTCCGCATATTGTAACGGTAATAGTCGAAACTCCAACCAAGCTGACCAAAAAGCAAAAAGAACTTTTAGAACAATTTCAAGAAGAGCCGGCTAAAAAAAGATTCTTTAGCTAATTTTTGTTAAAATATAAATAGACTAATCAAAAAATAAAGGTTTTTCAAATTGAACATATTTGTTGTTAATAATGGCAGTCAATATTTAGAAAATATAATTCTAAAAATTTCTAAAGATAATAAATACACCATTTATAATTACAAGCCAGGATATAAAATTAATATACCAAAAGAGACCGATTTAATTATTTTATCTGGCGGAATGGTACAAGAAGTTGTCGATAAAGTTGATGGCCAACACTATTACAAAGAAGAATTTGATTTAATTAAAGAAGCTACTGTTCCAATATTTGGAATTTGTCTTGGCCTGCAAATGATGGCCTATGCTATGGGCGGCAGCTTAAAGCAACTGCCTAATTTACAGCATAAGAACATACCTATAAAGCTAAATCATGTCGGCCATACAATACTTGGACACGGCGATTTGTTTGTTCACGAGCGGCACGCTTGGGTTGTCGACGAACTTGACGGCACGGGCTTTACAGTTTTAGCAGAAAGTGAAGACGGTGTTGAGATTATCCATCATAATCATAAAAACTTGTTTGCCACTCAGTTTCACCCAGAAATAGATGTCGACCATAACAGTAATGAAATTTTTTGGCGTTTAATTAATAGCTTTTTAGAAAAAGCTAACAATAGGGTCGCTGCGTGAACAAGACAGCACAATCTGGCTTTATAACCATGATTGTTATGATTCTTATTATTGTTTGCGCGGTAATCGGCTTAGTTTTTCTGCGTGTTTTAAAAGCCAACCAGTAAAAACATTTATTTGTAAAAAAAAGTAAAATATGATAATATAATAACTAAAATGTCAGAAAATAAAACAATAAAAAGATATGCCGAAATTGATAGTTCTTTTTCTGATTACCGCCGGTTCAAAGAGCCTTCTAGTTCAAGAACTGCTGCAAAGGAAGCGTTTATCGCAGACAGAACATATGCTCCAGATTTTAAGTATCCTTCAATAGAATTTTTATTTGATAAGCTAGACAAGGAAGACAGAGAATCTGTTAATGATAAAGATCATTATTTGCATATTAAAAAAAGCAGAATTCAAAAGGCAGTTTATGAACTGGATTCATATAGTGACACTAACCCAGAAGCTCTGCTTTATTCAAACTTTCATCAGACAAGACTACTACGCATTATGCTCAACGAAGCTTCATACAGAATGTTATTCGCCACGAACGAAGACAGTAGGTCTATTGCTGCTAAAGAATTTTCAACCATTGGGAGGGAGCTTTATGGACCAATGGACAAAGAGCTTTTCTTAGGAATAACCCATAATTATAAACATAAAATAGATCAATTTATACCAAAAACTGATCAGGCTTTATCAATAAAAAATTCATTACAAAATGTATTTACACAATGCTATATAGATGGACCAGAGCCTGAACCAATTATTGATAAAGAAACGCTGCTAAAAATTAGAGCTACCATAAATAAAAGATATGAAAAACTTTTCGGTGTATTTCCAGGTACTGATGACAATGTCTATTATAACGCTCAACAAAGCGCAGAGATTTTAAATGATGCTCTCGCCACAACCGGGTTAAGCTATTTTGGCTGGAAAGCCATTGTTGATAATAATATACAAATTGTATCTACAGATGGAGAGTTTCAAACTATTAGCTTGCCTAGTAACTTGCGCAGAAATTCTGCTGAGTTAGTAAGGTTATATATCCATGAAGGAGAAGTTCATGCCAGAAGATATGAAAATGGAAAACGCCGTAGTGTTCTTTTATCAAGAGGAACTGCTAATTATGCAGATGTTGAAGAAGGTGTTGGATTATTGCTTGAATGCGCTTTAGTCGGGGAGATTAAAAGCCCGGCTCTAGATAGAGCAGAAGAAAGGTATTTATTGGCTGGCATTGCCACCGGATTATTTGGACCTTTAAGAGATGCCAGACAAAGCCATGAATTGCTTTGGAGGTTAATAGCAGTAAAACAGAATCATCATGGAGTAATTGGCCAAAAAGAAATTAAAAAAGCAAAAACAGCTTCTGTTGTGCATATAGAAAATGCTTTTCGTGGCACGCCTACAACAATTCCGGGCATTATTTATCCTAAGTTAAAAATATACCTAGAGGGACTAGTAAAAAATTGTCGGTTATTTCAATCTTATAACGGTGATTACAATGATTTGCTAGATAAAATAATGCTAGGAAAATACGACCACACCAACCCTACAGAGGCCGCACTAGTCCTTGGTTACTTCTTGGAAAAACAATAAAATCAAATCATTAATTTACAAAAAATTTATAATATTGTATAATATGTAGTGTTTTTATAAATTTAATTATGCTATTCTTAGCGTAAATTTCATGATTATTCGGCCAACACTTAAAGTATATGAAAAAGTTAAGTTTCCAGAGCTTAGCGATGATTTTGTGTTGGCAAAAATCG
>CAZJDP010000047.1:3595-4884 GCA_964544805.1 uncultured Candidatus Saccharibacteria bacterium | reverse complement strand
CAACCAGCAGCAATTTAATATCAAAAATTGTATGTATATACAGCGGCGGCCTTTCGTTAAGAGGGAATTCATTTAAGCCAATTACTTTTGTGTTAAGAGAATTGCCTGCCAGAATGCTTAGTAATCCTGGAATCTCAACATAAGGCGCCATAATTCTGCCATCGGCCGTGGCAACTCCGCCTAATATAAATGGCATATTTGTACCGCTTTCTTGGACCAGCTCTATGGCTGCTAATTTAACAGGTTCATATTTAGCCAGATACTTTCCGGTTATATCGGCCGTAATAACTATTGCCACAAGTAGCGCGCAAGCTAGGTACATTAATCTTTTAATAATAAACCAATCTAGCGCATGTTTTTTGGCTAGCCTATCTTTCTTTTTTGTCTTTAAAACTTTAAACGAGTAAATGCCGGCTATGGTTAAGCAAACTGCAAAATAATATGCTGGCATTGAATGTATAAACTCAACCAATGCAGTTCTAGAAAACATAGCACTTGCTACGCTAATATTAACAAGCTTGCCATTAACAAGCTCAAAACCTGTCGGATAATTCATCCAGCCGTTAACGCTTGTTATAGCATAGGCGCTTAAAGTACTGCCAACAACTACAAACAAACCAAATACCGCGTGCAGTTTCGGCTTAACTTTTTTATTGTTCCAGGTTGTCATGTATAAAGCCAAAAAAACAGCTTCTATTAAAAATGCGTATGTTTCAAACATAAAGGGCAGGCCGATAACTTCGCCGCCAAATTTTAAGATACCCGGCCAGACTAAAGACATTTGAAGGGCAATAATAGTTCCCGAAATAACCCCGGTAATAACTAGCAGAGCCATTATTTTTGACCAAAATTTAGCTAAATTTATTAGCTCTGGTTTGTTTTTTAAAATTCCTGTCCATTCCATCCAGCTAACAAGAATAGGCAAGGTTAAGCCAAAGGCTACAAAAATAATATGAAAGCCAAGGCTGTCCCCCATAAATACTCGGGCTGCATGTAGGGCTGCGTCGTTCATGTTTCCACCTTTTTATTAGTTGCTTTATTGCTTATGATTATATTATTAGTTTAATTATTTTCCTAGACATTCTTATTAATATATGAACAAGCCTTAAAAAGGTACCTGTTAAGTCATTATTATTAACTTTATAATCAAGGTATATGAAATTGCTAAAATTTTTAAGCATTATATTTTTAGTTGCAGGTGTTGGATGTTTAATAGCCTTTAATTTAGTAGGCGGTGAGCAATTATACAACGGCGCAGTTCACGAGCCGTTTTATTTAGTAATTTTTGG
>CAZJDP010000047.1:0-3495 GCA_964544805.1 uncultured Candidatus Saccharibacteria bacterium | reverse complement strand
GTGAGCAATTATACAACGGCGCAGTTCACGAGCCGTTTTATTTAGTAATTTTTGGCGTAGGGTTACTCTTCACTAGTTTGTTCATTTTTATTATTGATCTTATTATTGAATTTTTCGATAAAAAAAAGAACGGCCAAGCCGGTAATAACAAATAATTATAAGTAGTTTTTGTGACAAGCTCGGGCGACCCAATTACAATAAAAGCAGAATGTATACCAGGAAGCCGCTAATATCTTTTTAAAAATTTTAATTATTATTCTAGATTGCTTAGCCAAGCAACTAAGATAAATGTTTTTTATATGCAATAGACTTAAAATACTTGCTTGGCCTTTAAAAGAAATATTTATATGAAATATAGGCAACCAGACCAAGGGAAAGAGGGTAAAAAAAGAATAACCATATGACTTCATAAATATTTTTAATATTTTTTGTTTGCAGAAAATCGTACCAAGTAGCTAATTTAATTGTCTTTGCCAAAATATTGAGTATTATTGCAAAAAATAATATGCAGATTCCAGTTAAATATATTTTAAATACCATTATTAAATTATAAATTATTGCAGTATAGTTTTAACAATGCTTGGGATTTTTTTAGTCATTACCCAGTTTTTATTAATTATATTTATTTCTATATTGGGTTTAGTACATGGCCAGACAACAATAGCAAGAAATATCTTATTAGTAATTGGCATAGCGGTAGGTATTACGGCTTTATACAGTATGAAGTTTTCAATGAGCGTACTGCCTAAGCCCAAAAAAGGCCAAGGGCTTATAGAAAACGGTATATATAAGTATGTTCGCCATCCTGCCTACTTAGGTGTACTTATATTTACGGCTTCTTTCATTTGTTCCTGGCTTACTTTTGGGCTGTGGATATTTTTATTCGGCATTTTATTTTTAAAAATGAAGATTGAAGAAAAAATGTTGCAAGATAAATTTGCAGAGTATAAAGACTATAAAAAAAGAACCAAAATGATAATTCCATTTATTATATAGCTTGATAAAGGTTGGTGTTTGCGTATATTGTAAATAATATGATTAAAAAGTTATTAGCTCCATTAGGCATAGTGTTAGTTTTTGCATTTTCATTTGCGTTATTGGCAGTTAGTGCTAGTCCAGTCTATGCCCAGGGAACTGATAATTCCGATAAGTTAGATTCGTCGATATTTGAAGAATCTGAATCAACCATGACAATTGATGCAATTAAGTTAGAAAGTGACAATAATGCTTGGAAAATTCACTACGAAGCTAACAATCGGCCAAATGAAATTTCTATTGAAAAAAGTATTTTTAAAGGCATTTTATTTGTTTTAGCAATTTATATTTTCTTTAGTTTGCTAGCAGTAATATTAATTTTATCCTTGGTAATTCCGCGTCAACTAGAATATGCTGCGGTTAAAAGTCGAAACACATTTTGGAAAACAAATGCTTACGGCTTAATTTTGGCTATTTTTATGCCATGGGCAGTATTCTTATTGGCCATTACGCTTATTGGCATGCCCCTGGCGGTTATGTTAGGCGTTGCAGCAGTTTTGCTGATGTTTTTAAGCGGTCCATTTAGCGGATATGCTATTGGCCAAATGTTAATTCCAGATAAAAATTCCTTTTTAAAAGCCCTGACTGGCGGCACAATTTTACTGATTCTTTATTTTGTGCCTATAGTCAATATATTAGTTCTACTTGGTGCATATATTTATGGCATGGGAATGATTATTAATCTTATGCAAGGTTATCGTTTAAGTGAATGATATTTGTGCTGTATCTAAACAAATTATAAATTACAATATTGCCAGCCAAGAGACCGCTGCCATCATTTAACCGAGCTTATGAGAAATTTAAAATTGGTTCGATTATTGTTTTATTAATTACTGCAAAATTCTTTTATAATATATGCTACAATTTGATAGAACTATTATTTGAGGGATGAAGATACAAATATGAATTGGAAAATTATTGGCAGATCTTTAAGTAGTGCAGACATGCGCAAAAGACTGCTTGCTGTTATTGGCATGATAGTCGTTTTTAGGTTTTTAGCCCATATCCCAATTCCACTTGCCGATCCCCAGACACTTAAGCAAGTTTTAGAGAATGTCTTTAGCCAAACTAATGGCTCTAATTTACTCGGTTTTCTAAATATGCTCAGCGGCGGCGCCCTAGCCAATTTATCGATTATGATTATTGGCCTAGGCCCATATATTAATGCCAGCATTATTATGCAGCTTTTAACCAAGGCCATTCCAAAGCTTGAAAATCTCAACAAAGAAGGTGAATACGGCCGCAAGAAAATTCAGCAGTGGACGAGAATTCTAACTTTACCACTTGCCATAATTCAATCTATTGGAACTATCTTTTTAGTCAGGCAAACAGCAGCCGGCACAAGTGGTTTAGACAGTCTTATCAGTAGTGCCAGTATTGGCCAGTGGGTTTTGATGGTTGCCGCCCTTACAGGAGCTTCAATGCTTTTAATGTGGATGGGCGAAATTGTTACAGAACAAGGTGTTGGCAATGGTATCTCTTTAATAATAACCGTTGGCATCTTAGCTAGGCTGCCTAGTATTATTTGGAGCTTAATTTCATCGGTAGTTGTCGAGGGCTCAAAGTTTAGTATATTTGGAAAATTTTCGTTGCCAATTAATGCCCAGGCGCTTTGGGCGACGCTAGGTATAGCGGCAGTTACATTTATTGTGACTATATTGGTTGTTTATTTAAACGAGGGCCAAAGACGGATAACAATTAGTTATGCCAAGCGGGTTCAAGGCAACCGAGTTTACGGAGGAGTCAATACAACCTTGCCAATTAGATTAATAACTGCCGGTGTAATACCTATCATCTTCGCGCTGGCATTCTTATCTTTGCCAGAATTTGTTGGCAGGCTTCTAAGCCAGGATGCCACTGGCAAATGGCAAGAATTCGGGGCAAATTTAGCAACTTGGTTTGCCACCCCGACCAGCCAAACATTAACTAGCGGCGATTGGACTGCCTGGATTTACCCAGTTGCCTACTTCTTATTAGTTTTTATGTTTACATTTTTTTACACCAGTATTGTTTTTAACGCCAAAGAAATATCAGAGAATCTACAAAAACAGGGCGGTTTTATTGATGGAGTTAGGCCCGGACTGCAGACGGAAAAATATCTACTAAAAGTAGTTAATAGATTAACTCTGTTTGGCGCGGTTGCTCTTGCTCTGCTTGCCGTTATGCCAATTTTTGGCCAAGCAATACTAAAAACCGATCAGATAGTTATTGGCGGAACAAGTATTCTGATTCTTGTGTCAGTTACCCTAGAAACTCTTCGTCAAATTGAATCTAGGGCGCTGATGATAACTTACGATGATTACACTATAAATATAGATTCTGACCATAAAAAAGAACGAAAATTTAAATTATTTAAAAAGAAAAAAGCAGTTAGTTAAGATTTTTTTAAAAAAGTCATTGCACCAATCTGTAAAGTGTAGTAAAATTTGATATTGTTGTAGCTTATGGCCAGTACCAAAG
>CAZJDP010000046.1:0-4924 GCA_964544805.1 uncultured Candidatus Saccharibacteria bacterium | reverse complement strand
CAAGAAATATAGTTAGTATTCTTACTACTGCCTTATAGTCTGAATGAACTGTTTGGTTCTTAATTTTATTAATAATTTTTATTTGTTTTTTAGCCGCACTAGGTTCAACCGATTCTACCGCCGCTATAGCAGCTTCTTTTAAAGAAATTTGCTGCAGTTTTATGGCCAAATTTTCGTTTTTTAGTAAATCAAGCAGAGAATCGGATAAGCTTTTGAGTTTTTCCACCTCTTGAATATTTTGCTGTAAAATCTTCCTAGATTCAGACTCATTTAATTTCTTTTTTCTAAGGGCGACTTCATTGGTAGTTTGCAGTACGGTCAGTGGAGTCCGCAGTTCATGCGATGCATCGGAAACAAATCTAGACTGGGCTTCCATGGCTTGCTCTATAGGATCTAGAGTGCGCCTGGCAAGATAAAAACTAAACAGCGCCCCGCCTGCTAAAATTAACAAATTCATAAACAAAAGCCTCAGTAGCAACTCTTCTTTTGCTTCTTGAAACCTGTTATTTAACAGCTCTCTTACCTCATCGTTAAATGGTTCGTTATAGCCAGCCCTACCCGGCATTATATTATCCCGGTTGCTTCTATTTGGGGGAAGCGGTTTTCTCAGTTGATTTACTGAAGTACTATATAAAACAAAACTAAAAGACAAGCTCATGGCCATAATAATAGCCAAATAAGTAAGTGCTAGCTTTAAAGTATTTTTACCGTATTTATTAGACAATTTTTTATACATTTACTGTTCCGACAACTTATAGCCAAAACCTCTTATTGTATGAATAAGCGGTGGTTCGTTAAATGGTTTGTCAATTTTAGCTCTTAAATAAGTTATAAACACTTCTATATTATTAGGCAAAATGTCAGAATCAAAATCCCAAACATGAGCCATAATATTATTTTTACTAAGTATGCGGCCCGGATTACGCATAAAATATTCTAAAATTGCATACTCTTTAGCCGATAATTTTATATCTTGGCCGTTTCTGGCAACTGTTTTTAGGGTCGTGTCGAGAGTAAGGCTGCCTACAGATAAAACTTGCCCAATTGTATCTTGCGGCCGGCGCATTAAAGCTCTGATTCTGGCCAGTAGCACAGAAAAAGAAAATGGTTTTGGCAAATAATCGTCTGCTCCGCTATCTAAGCCCTGGACAATATCCTTGTCTTGATCTTTAGCAGTTAGCATTAATATTGGTGATTTTATGCCGCTTGCACGAAGTTTTTTACTGACTTCAAAACCATTTAAAACCGGCATCATTACATCTAAAATAATTAAATCGTAGTCTTCTGCCAGGGCGGCATTAAGACCGTCTTCGCCGTCGTATTCGACATCTACGGCATAGGACTCTTGCTCCAAGCCCTCTTTAACGGCTTGGGCAATCCTTCTTTCGTCTTCGACTAATAATATTCGCATGTTAGTTACAATATACGACATTTACTTAAAATATTCTTAAAAGTAAATTATAAACTAAGGCGCCTTAATCTGTTTTAAGTATTCTTTAAGGATTATCAGTAGATAATTAAACCAATGCTTAGAATTTAGTTAAATATACGAAGGGGAAGATATGTCTAAAAGCCAAGAAAATATTAACACCGCTCAAGAAAGCGGAGCTCAAGAACTTAATAGCAATAACCGCCCAGAAGAACAGCAACAGCTAAGTTATAAAAGCTTATATCTTAAAGAAAAAAAGAAAAGTTCTATATTTTTAATACTTACTGTAGTTTTTACTATCTTGTTTTTTGGCTCGCTTGCCTGGGGCTTAACCGAAGCAAAGGACAATAAGCATCCAGAATTTAGAAGAAATAATATAATGAGCGAAAAATTTGAGCAGAGAATGGGTCCGGGCATGGGAGACTACAACGACATCCAGCAAAATGATCGAAATCGTTTTAAGATGAAGCTAGAAAGATTTATAAATAGCGATGGAACGGTCAATACAAATGAAGTTAAAGATTTTTTATCAAACCTTCCAGACCAAGCCAAAAATCACTTCCGCGAAGAAATTAACGACAACCTAGAGCGCGCAGTAAAAGATGGTAAAATATCACAAGATCAAGCCAACTCAATTAAAAGCGCAATTACAAATTAATTAACGAAAAATAGATATTATGAAAAGTACTTATAACGAAAACACACCTAAAATTATCGGCGGCGCAGTAATTGGTTTTGTTGCCCTGGCGGCATTATACTTTTTTATTCTATCGCCAATTAACGAAAAGAATAATTCTTCAACTACTGGCAGCAGTACGACGAATAGTTCACAAAACATAGGCCAACGAAGTAATACAAGTAGTAGTACTAACGGCAGCCAAGCTCAAACAAATACTAGCAGTTCAGCTAGTTCAGCTGGCTATAAAAACGGTACTTATACTGCCCAAAGCTCTTATATGGTACCTCATGGCCAAAATACCATATCTGTCCAAATGTCGGTTGAAAATGGCAGTATAACAGCAGTCAAAACAAGTCATAATTATTCAGATCAAGAATCTGCCTATTACACTGAAAGCTTTAATTCGCTAATTGAGCAAAAAGTAGTTGGCAAGTCGCTCAGTAAACTTTCTGTAGGCAGAGTTGGCGGCGCATCTTTAACTAGCAGCGCGTTCGATGATGCAATTGCAACCATTCAAAATGAAGCCAAAACTTAAGAACAATCTTTCCTGCCAATTTTCTTTCAAGGGCCTTGGAACAGAGTTTTATATACTTACTAGTAAGGCCCTGTCTAAGTCTTTGCAGCAACAAATTGTTGGCAAAAAAGACAAGTTCGAACAAGAATTTTCTAGGTTTTTACCAAGTTCAGAATTATCTAAATTAAATAATCAAAAGTACTTAATAAACCCAAGCCAAGAAATGGTTAACATGCTGCAATATGCCTTGAAAACCTACGAAGTAACCAGGGGGTTATTTAATATTTCGGTTGGCGGCCGCTTAGAACAATTAGACTATGGGTTGCCAGCCGACAATTACGCCAAAATTTCGCAAAATTTGCTTGAAGATATAAAAATTAAAAAAAATGAAGTTACAATTAATGAAAATATTCGGCTTGATTTTGGCGGATTTGGCAAGGGCTGGTTTATCGATAAATTAGGCGCTTTTCTAGAAGAAAATAATATCAATAGTTACTTAATAAACGGCGGAGGCGATATTAAAGTTGGCAATCAACCAAGCTTAGTCTACATAGAAAATCCACTAAATAAAGACCAGTATATAGGCACTGCTACGCTTGTTAACCAAGGCTTTGCCGCATCGTCTAACCTAAAAAGGCAATGGGCTTCACCACTAACCGGCAAACAAGAACAGCATATTGTGCAACCAAATTTAGACCAGTTACATAGTAATATTTTAATGAGCGCGGTAATAGCTAAAAATACCCTTGAAGCGGATATTTTAGCAACTATGCTTTTATTAACAGATCAACCCTGGATGTATAAATTAGCAAGTTCAAATGCGGAATTTTGCTTAGTCGGCCCCAATTTAACCATAAAGCGGACAGCTAACTTTAGCCTTGATATTTCCTAAAAAGCGAATTCTTCGGTTGCTATATTTTCAGCTGGTACACCTGAAGCCTTCAACTCACCAACAACTAAATTAATCATTGGCAACGGCCCGCAAATAAAATATTTATAGCCCAAAACATCAATATTTAATTTATTAAGTAATTTAGCCGAAAAGTATCCTCTAGAAAAACTGCCTGGTAAAATACTGCTTTGATCATCTGACAACAGCCGGACATAATTATTGCCTAGCCTAGAACTTAGTTCTTTATCCATAAATAAATCTTCTTTCTTTCGAACTGCTCTTATAAATATATTACTGCCGTTATTTTCTTTAGCTAACTTATAAAAAGGAGTAAAACCTACGCCGCCCGAAATTAATATATTTTTCTCAGAAGTTTCATGCAAGAAATTACCGTACGGTCCATCAATTAGAACAGTATCGCCCAGGTTTACAGCAGCTGTTAAGTTCTTGGTAAATTTGCCAAATTCTTTATAAACAATTATCATTTTGCCGGTTTGGTTATCGTAGTCCAGCACTGAAAAGGGATGTTCTTCTCCCATAAAAGAATACTGCAAGTAAATAAATTGGCCTGGCATTATGTCTATATAATTACCGCGCGATTTTATTACTAGGGCGTGGACCCCCGGTGCAATATTTTCTTTGGCTATAACACTATAGCTTAGCTTGCCAAAACCAAATAAGTAACGCAGACGCAGAATAAAGCAAATAATAATAACAAAAACTACAATGTACCAATAATATTCAATGAACGAACTGTTAAAAGATTTACCAATAGACGGAATATGAAGAATCGATAAAATTAAAATAGGGTAAGACAAATAATGGATATATTTCCAGGGCCTAAATTTTATTTTTCCCCTAAGCAGAGCAGAGCTTATCCAGATAATAATCAGCAAATAAAAGGCTAGTCGGCCATAAGTAACGGCCTTTTCGTAGCCTGTGTCAAAGTGAAGCAAAAAAGAATATAGCCAAGACTCTCCGTAGCCGATTGTAATTAATAACGGATGCAAGAAAATCAGCAGTGTGCCATAAATACCCAAATTTTTATGAACTTTAAGCTTACTGGCAAAATTTACGGTAAATAAACCAGAAATGCTTCTGGTGCCAAGAGCCAATTGCCACACAAGCATTATAATTCCAAGGAAACCTAAGACAGACGACAAATACAAGGCCAGTGACTTTAATGGAAATTCAGACTGCAATATTTCAGGCCTGTTAACTAAAAGAACAAACGGTAAAGACGATATAAAAATTAAGCCGTAAAGTAGAAAATTTTTGCTTTTTTCTGACATGTACCTATATTAAATCAGCTTTTCTTAAAATATTCTTAAAAATTTTGGCGGTTTTTTTTGTAATGAAATTAAATTATACTTATTTGAATGCGAAGCCAAAATTCAATCAAGATTAAAT
>CAZJDP010000045.1:0-5026 GCA_964544805.1 uncultured Candidatus Saccharibacteria bacterium | reverse complement strand
AAGAAATTAACAGTCGGCGGAACAGCAAAAAAGGCGCCGGCTAAGACTTAAGGTAGAGGTATATAGAATATGGCAGAAATTTCAAGCGCCGCCAAAAAGAAAAAGGCAAAGCGAAGTGTACCTTACGGCGAGGTTCATATATTAGCATCATTTAATAACACCATTATTTCGGTAACAGATAAAAGTGGTGGGTTATTAACTGCTGCAAGTGCCGGTGGATGTGGTTTTAGGGGTAGTAAAAAAGGAACAGCGTATGCTGCTCAGGTTGCCGCTGAAAAAGCTATTAATGCCGCCAAACAGCTACATGGTCTTGCTAGAGCTGATGTTTTTGTAAAAGGTATCGGCCTGGGCCGCGAATCGGCTATTAGGTCGGTAGCGGCTTGCGAAGTAGCAGTAGAAAGCATTAAAGATGTTACTGGCGTACCGCATGGTGGTTGTCGCCCAAGAAAGAGTAGGAGAGTTTAATAATGGCACGGGATACTCATTCTATAACTAAAATGAGCCGCCGTGAAGGTTATGCTCTTCACCCTAAAGCTCATAAACATATGGCCAGAAGAAGTACAGTTCCTGGCCAGCATGGACGAACTGGCCGACGATCTGTTGCCAGCCAGTACGCTCTACAGCTACGAGAAAAGCAAAAAGTTAAAAGGCTTTATGGCTTACTTGAAAGACAGTTTTCTAATTTAATGAAAGAAGCTAACCGTAAAGAAGGTCAAAGCGGCGAAATTCTGCTTAAACTACTTGAACAAAGGGCCGATAATGCTGTTTATAGAGCAGGTTTTGCACCAAGCAGAAGAGCTGCCAGACAGCTTGTAACGCACGGCCACTTTATGCTTAACGGCCGTAGATTTGATATTCCTTCCGTAAGACTAAAAGCTGGAGATGTTTTAAGTGTCAGAACCAGAAGCCAAGGTACAGAGTACTTCAAAAACATGGATGACATTACTGGAAATGCAGAAGTAACTGTTGGCTGGCTTAAGGCAAATCGCAAGAAATTTGAAATAACAATCACCGGTACTCCTTCTCGGGAAGAGGCGGAGCCAGATATTAACGAACAACTAATTGTTGAGTATTACTCACGATAATAGAGAGGTACGACTAGAAGATGTCAAAGATTCATACACCATCATTAGCACAAATTGACGAGCACAGTGAAGTTAGTGCAAGTTTCGTTATCGAACCATTACACACAGGCTACGGAATGACATTGGGCAATTCACTTCGGCGAGTACTTCTTTCAAGTATTGCAGGTGCGGCAGTAACAGCCTTTAAAATTGAAGGCGCTAGCCATGAATTTACTACCGTTCCAGGCATAAGAGAAGATATCGTTGATATTATGCTTCAATTAAAGAAAATTCGCTTTCGTGTTTATGCTGAAGAGCCACAACTGTTAAGACTGGAATTTAAGGGTTCTGGTGAAATTACCGCCAAAGATATACAGGTTAACGCAGATGTAGAAGTTGTTAATCCAGAGCTTGTTATTGCTAGTTCAGATGACAACAAGACCCATTTAATTATGGACCTAATTGTTGAAAACGGCCGCGGCTACCGAACTGTTGAAGAAGGAACCAAAAAGAAGCCAAGCGACATGATTGCCCTAGATGCTATCTTCAGTCCTGTTTTAAGAGTTAGATACAAAGTTGAAGATACTAGGGTTGGGCAAATTACCGATTTAGATAAATTGGTAATAACCATTGATACCGATGGTTCTATTAGTCCAAAAGATGCATTTGAAGAAGCTGCCGCTATTTTGGTTAACCAATATAGTGCGTTAGCTGGCCAAACCAGGGTCGAAGCGGCTCCTGCTAATAAAAATGTTGCCCCTAGTTTTAATAACGAAGAAGAAGAGCCAGCAGAACTAAAGGTTGCTATTGAAGATTTAAATTTGAGCGCTAGAACTACCAACGCTTTAATCAATAATGACATTCACTCGCTTAAAGACTTATTTAGCTTAAGTGATGCAGAGCTCCGTGATCTTAAAGGATTCGGCCAAAAAGCTTTGGATGAAGTTAAAGACAAGCTAGCAGAACTGGAGTTATAGTAAATGCATAGGCACGGATATAAAGGAAGAAAATTAGGCAGGGAAAAGGATCAGCGCCGGGCTCTTATTAAGGGCCTAGCTAGTAGTTTAACTATGAGCGAAAAGATCCAAACTACTTTGCCTAAGGCGAAAGAGCTTGTTCCTTACTACGAAAAGCTTATTACAAAAGCCAAAAAAGGCAATTTACATAACAGACGGCAAGTTATTGCCAAAATGGCAACTGTTGAAAGCGCTCATAAATTAGTTGATGAAATTGCACCAAAATTAAGCACTCGTAGCTCGGGACACCTAAGAATCAATAAACTAGAAAATCGTCGTGGCGACAATGCGGCAATGGCAGAAGTATCGTTTGTTGATGATCTAAAAAAGACTGCAGCAAAGGTAGAAAAGGCCGAACAGGCTAAAAAGCCGACTGTCAAAGCTAAAGAAGCTCCTAAGAAAACCGCCAAGTCGGCAGCCGTTGATAAGGAGACTAAATAATGAAAACTTATAGCGCAAAACCGACAGATATTACCCGGCAATGGTATGTTATAGATGCATCTGAAGCACCATTGGGTCGTTTAGCAACCAAAATAGCTGTCTTGTTAACCGGTAAAGAAAAGCCAAGCTTTACCAAGCACATAGACTGTGGAGATTTTGTCGTGGTTATTAATAGCGATCAACTAGTTGTTACCGGTAATAAAATGAACGACAAAAAATACTATAGGCACAGCCAATACCCAGGCAGTTTAAAAGAAGCTAGTTTAGCAGAAAAAATGTCAAAAGACTCAACTGATGTTATTGTTCTAGCAGTTAAAGGCATGCTGCCTAAGAATAAATTAATGGATGAAAGGCTAGCTAGACTGAAAGTTTATCCTGGCGGTGAGCACAAGCACGAAGCCCAAAAACCAGTGAAAGTGAGTGTAAAATAATGGCTAAGAACGAATATTTTTATGCATTAGGTCGCCGAAAAAGCTCTACGGCCCGAGTTAGGTTGTACGCCAAAGGCAAGGGAGCTATTACGGTAAATGGCAAAGCTGTTGAAGAATATTTTGACAACAGCCAGGCTTTATTAAAAGTCATCAACAAACCTTTTGTAGTTTTAGACAAAGATAAAGAATTTGATGTAAGTGTTGTTGTAGAAGGTGGCGGACACAATGGTCAGGCAGGCGCAATCTCGCTGGCTATTGCCAAGAGCCTTGTCGAGCTTTCAGAAGATTACAAAGGTTCGCTTAAAAAAGCCGACCTTCTTTCTAGAGATCCAAGAGAAAAAGAACGAAAGAAATTTGGCCTTAAAGGCGCTAGAAAACAGCGGCAATTTACTAAGAGGTAGTTTTTGCCAACTTATCTCTACTATATATGATAGAATTGACCCGGGAAGATCCTGGGTCAATTTTTTTATGGAAACAAGAAGAACGATATTTATTGCTAGAACAGCCAAAATATGGGGCATGAATGAAAAGCAGGCTTTAAAATTACTTAAATTGAAACCCCAAAAAAGCATAAGAATTAATAGTAATAGAGATATAAATTCAATTAAAAATAAAATAAAAAAACAAAAAATAAATATTTGGTCAATTAAATGGTCTAATAATTGTTACAAAACAGACAGCCTACAGCAAATAAAGCGCTCAGATGTATTTAAAAACAGCGATGTTGTTATTCAAAATGCTTCGAGTTTTTGCCCCGTTATAAACTTAATGCCCGAGCCAAATGAAAAAATATTAGATTTGTGCGCAGCTCCAGGTTTAAAAACAAGCCATATTAGTGACTTAGCTGAAAATAGGGCAGAAATAACCGCCAATGAGCTGTCGTTTAACAGATACAATAAAATGGTTTCGTTTTTTAAGGAATACGGCTGCAAGGTTAATTCAATTAATAGTAATGGGCTTATTTTTGCCCGGCAATCATTAAAGTATGAATATTATGACAAGGTTTTAGTTGATGCACCTTGCAGCGGAGAAGCTGGTATTAATATAGACGACCCAAATGCATTTAATTCTTGGAGCATTAAAAATATTAAAAGGCTTCAATCTTTGCAACTGAACTTGCTAAAATCTGCATATAAAATGGCCAAAGTAGGTGGAACAATAGTCTATAGCACTTGCACAATCAACGCAGAAGAAAACGAAGTTGTAGTTTCTAAATTTTTGAAACAGACAAGCTGTAAACTAGAAAAGGTCAACTCGGGAGACTTACCAACTATTGTATTGAACAGTCAATACCTAAGCCGGGATATTGACCCAAATATTCTCAATATGTGCGCCAGAATTATACCATCGGAAAATAATGAAGCATTTTTTGTAGCCAAACTTATCAAAACCGCAGAGAACGAGTTTTTATATAAATAATTGAAAGTCTATATTTCATTAATTACAAACTATAAGTTTAAACTTATTAGGATATATGAATTATTAAACTAGAGAGTTTTATTGCTATACTATACATAAATGAACCAAGAAACTGTCTTAACTGGTATACGAGCAAATGATACTCCTACTTTAGGGAATTATTTAGGTGCAATTGTTCCAATTGTTGATCTTGCAAATAATCTGGACGAAAAAACAACAGTAAATTGTTTCATACCTGATTTACATTCAATTACCACGCCAATAAATCATCAGGATTTGCAAAAAAATATTTTATATAACATTAAGTTATTTGTGGCGGCAGGATTGCCAATTAAAAAGCCCCTAGTGCATCTCTATAGGCAAAGTTATATACCTGCCCACAGCGAACTAACCTGGATTTTAAGTTGTTTTACCGGCTTTGGAGAAGCAGGCCGGATGGTCGAATTTAAAGATAAGTCCAGCCAAATAGGCGGCGATAGAGTTTCTGTAGGCCTATTTACTTATCCTATATTAATGGCTGCGGACATACTTTTATATGACGCTAAATGGGTGCCAATTGGCGAGGATCAAAGGCAGCACTTAGAGCTAACAAGAGAATTAGCCATAAGATTCAACAATAAGTTTGGAGAACTTTTCGTTGTTCCTGAGACAATAG
>CAZJDP010000044.1:0-5097 GCA_964544805.1 uncultured Candidatus Saccharibacteria bacterium | reverse complement strand
TGGTTTAGGTGGCTTCAGTAAAAACGCTGCCACAGATGCTAACACCTTGGTTTATACCACCGGTACCCCACAAGCAGTTACTGGCCCACAAGCTGTAACCTTTGACATGGGTAGCACTGGTGGTGCAGATGGCGTTACTAACCCATCTACTACAGGTAGCTTCTATGCTCGAATAATTACTTTCGACACCCAAGCTAACGCTGCTGCTTACTCAGACGCTAGCGCCACAGTACCAACTGGTGCTATTGACTACGGTGGTGTCGCTTTGTCAACTAACGCAGTCATTAACGTTACCGCTCTAGTTCAAGAAACTTTGAACTTTGCTGTAACCGGCACAGCTGTAACTATGGGAACAGGAACTCCACAAGTTATTAACGACACCCAGCAGTGGATCTCTAACGCTGTCAACATTGACCTAGACACTAACGCCACAAGCGGCCTAAATATCAGACTGTTTGGTACCCACCTATTTTCAGGTTCCAATACATTAAGTGGTAACGGTACTTTAGGTATACTGACTGGTTCAGCCGGTAGCCAATTTGGTATCTGTGTTAAAGACTCAATTAACGGTCAAGTTGTAGGCGACGCTCAGTATGAAACAGCTCACACTAACTGTACAACTCCAGCTAGCTCAACCTTTGCTTGGGACAATGCAGCTACTTCAGCTGTTGGCGGTGATACTGTCTTTACTTCAGCTGGCCCAGTAGACGATGCAGTTAACTCAAATGTCGACATCTACTACGCTGCTCGAGCTGACAACAATGTCCCTGCTGGTCAATACCAAGCAACACACCAACTGATCGCAACTGGAACTTTTTAAGCAAAAAGACTCTAAAACTTTAATAAATAGAAAGAAAATCGTAAAATATTTGAATGAACCACATACAATATAAAAGCCAACAGTTTTATAAAGTATGTGAGAAAATTAGCAAAGCACTCCTAAGTTTTGGAGTGCTTTTTGCTTTAATTTTTTACCCCAACCACAGTCAGGCGTTAAATGTGTACGATAGGTATATTCAAATTTCCAACAGCATTCCTCAGGCTAACGGTGTTGTCTACAGTATTGGTTTTACAATACCCTCGGCTCAGACTATTGGTAGTATTGTAATAGAAATTTGCGATAACTCGCCTTTATATGCAGTTCCTTGTAATCCGCCTAATGGCTTTAGTTGGCTAAACTCGACTCTTAATACTGAATCAGGCGCTACTGGTTTTTCGGTAGATTCAACTACCACAGCTAATAGAATGGTGTTAACTAGGCCACCAGCGCCCATAGCAGCTAGTACCGTACAGAGGTTATCTTTTAATAATGTTACAAACCCTTATGATAGCGGCTCGTTTTACGGCAAAATTTTCACTTATTCTAGCACCGACGGTACAGGGCTGGATACCGACTTTGGCGGCGTAGCAATGAGCTTAAACGATTCTATGTCGGTACAAACCGAAGTACCTCCATACCTCTATTTCTGTAGTGGTATTACAATTGATGCTTTCGATTGCTTGACTGCCAGTGGAAGTTACATAAACCTTGGAGAGCTGAGCAAGACGGGTACGGTAGGCGCAACTTCTCAGCTGGTTGCCGCCACCAATGCCGATTTTGGTTATAATATAACAATTAGCGGCACTACCTTAACTTCTGGAATTAATACCATTCCTAATTTAACTTCGCCTTCTAGTCCTGCGCCGGGTTCCTCCAGGTTTGGTATTAATTTACGGGCAAATTCTAACCCGGCCGTTGGCCAAGATGTTAGCGGCAGTGGTATTGCTAGCCCAGCAGCTGACTATAATATTCCGAATCAATATAAATTTGTTAATGCTGATACTATAGCCAGGACACCAGATGTAAGCCTAGAAAATAAATTTACAGTCAGTTACATAGTTAATGTTAGCCCTAATCAAGCTCCTGGTATATATAACTCGACTTTAATTTATAATATTCTTGCATCGTTTTAACATAAGCTTGTATACTGTATAGTAACAATTAATAAAATAAATATTATATAAGGAGAATTTGTGAGAAAAATTTCTTTTGGCGCCATAGTATTATCGGCGTTTGTTGTGTTTTCATTCGGAGCAGTAGCTATCGCCCAAAATAATAACGGTTCAGGATATAGAGTTTCCCCGGTAAGAGAGGAAAAAACAATTGAAAAAGGGAAGTCCGCAGTTACGAAAGTTTATGTTGAAAATACTACCAACGGAACTGTAGAAACAAAGGCTATTGTTAATAACTTTGTTGCCGACGGAGAGTCTGGTCAACCAAAGGTAGATCTAGAAAACAAACTAGAAATATCTAATGATTTCAGAAAGATTGTTAGCCCTATACCTAACTTCACTCTTGCTCCTAAAGAAAAAAAAGAAATTCCAGTAACTATTTCTATCCCTGCTGACGGTAGTTCAGGTGGTTACTATGGGGCAATTAGATTTTTACCAGCTAGTGCTAGCGATGAAGATGCCAGAGTTATTCTTTCGGCAAGCGTAGGGACTATATTCTTAATTAATGTACCAGGCAACCTAACTGAAAAACTCTCTCTAGAAGAATTTGCCATCACAAATAATGGTAAAAAAGGCTTTATGTTTGTCAATGCTAGCGATGGAGTAGCCACCCTAATAAGATTGAAAAACACCGGTAACATTCATACAAAGCCTTTTGGTAAAGTTACTGTTAGCCAAGGTTCAAAAACTATAGAAGAATTTGAATTTAACGATAAGAATAGTGGCTCAGGTAATATTTTGCCTAATCAAACCAGGGCTTTTGAGAATAAGCTAAAAAATAATAAGTGGTTTGGAAAATACACTGTAACAGCTAACTTAAGCTACGGCGGCGGCGGCGATGTTATTACTGCATATAAAACATTCTGGGTTGTTCCGACATGGCTTGCAGTTGTTTTTGTAGTAGTGTTGCTTGGACTAGTATTTGGTGCAGTTTACTTCCTGGCCAGAAAATCAACTAAGACGAAATCCGCCCATAAAAGGCGATAGCATATAACTCCATTTTAAAGGAGGCAAAATGACCAACAAAAAAAATAAACTATTCGGGAAATATCTTACAGTAGTTTTAGTTGTTGGCTTTTTGCTTGTTAGTATAAGCTCAGTGTCGCGGGCAGTGGTTAACCCACAATCAGACGGCGTTGGTGTAGAAGGCAAAATTAGCGCTCCGCCCCCAACTAACGCTCCAACAATCTCTAGCCCTGGTAGCGGTAGGACAATTACAGAGCTGCCAATTACAGTTACAGGTGTTTGTCAGACAAACTTACTTGTAAAGTTATTTAAAAACAATGTATTTGCCGGTTCGGCGCTTTGTCAAAATGGTAGCTACAGTATTATCACCGACTTATTTAGCGGCAGCAACGAACTAGTTGTTAGGGCTTATGATGATCTGGATCAGGCTAGCCCTGATTCTAATATAGTTACAATAAATTTTCAGGACGCAAATAGACCACAAACAACCAGCCGAGTTACAATGATTACTAATTTTGCCAGACGAGGCGCCAATCCTGGCTTTGAACTTCCTTGGCCTATATCAATTTCGGGCGGCGTGGCCCCTTATGCCGTCAGCGTAGACTGGGGAGACGGCAGCCAACCAGATATTTATGCGGTTGCAGTGCCTGGTGACTTTACTATTAAGCATAAATTTGAACAATCCGGTATTTATAGAGTACTGGTTAAGGCAACCGACAAAGACGGTACCACAGGTTATTTACAACTTACAGCTATTTCAAACGGCAGTCCTGGACAAAGTGATGTTGCCGGAGCAGAAAATACTAATGTAAAGAGTAAAACACGGGTGCTTTGGCAACCAATGTTGATTTTTATTCCGCTGCTGGTATCAACTTTTTGGCTTGGTAAAAGATATGAGCTACTAAGAATCAAAAATAAATTTATGCAAGGCGAAGATCCTTTTTAAGATATATCTTGTTATTTCTTGCTAAAATAGTTTCTAGTGAAAACGGTTTTTGTTGGTCTTTCGGGCGGAGTAGATAGTTCTGTAACTGCTTTACTATTAAAGCAACAAGATTACAGAGTTGTTGGCGTATACATGAAAAACTGGAGCAAAAGTTTGCCTGGTTTTAATTGCCCCTGGAAAGAAGATTATCAAGATGCTAAAAGAGTTGCCGTTCAGTTAAAAATAGATTTTTTGCTTTTCGATTTTGAACAAGAATACCAAGAAAAAGTGGTTAATTATATGATAGAGGAATATAAAATTGGCAGAACGCCCAACCCCGATATTACATGTAACCAAGAAATAAAATTCAAACTGTTTGCAGAAACTGCATTTGAGCAGGGAGCCGACTTAATTGCCACTGGCCATTATGCTAACACTTACAGCAGTAAATTATTTAAGGCAAAAGATCACAATAAAGATCAGACTTATTTTTTGTATAGGGTTAGCGAAAAATCGCTTCAGCGGACGGTTTTTCCTTTGGGAAACTATCTAAAACCTGATGTTCGAAAAATAGCAAACGAAAATAATCTTGTAACGAGCAGCAAAAAAGAAAGCATGGGTATTTGTTTTGTCGGCAAAGTTGGAATTAAAGAATTTTTATCCAGCTTTGTTAAAACTGAACATGGGCCAATTATTGACCAACAAGGTATGGAAATTGGCCGGCACGACGGGGCGATTTTTTACACTATCGGTCAGAGGCACGGCCTAGAGGTTGGAGGGGGCTTGCCGTATTATGTCACTGGCAAAAATATGGCTACAAACGAAGTTTTTGTAACCAGCAAACTAGACGATCAAAAACTATGGGCCAACACCATCCAAGTAGATTCTTGGCACTGGATTAATGACAAACCTAGTTTAAACAAGCAGTACATGGTTCGTTATCGACATTTAGGGCCATTAGAAAAAGCAAAAATCATCGGCAATAAGCTATTTTTTGAAAACGATATTAAAGCAATCAACCCCGGGCAGTCAGTCGTTTTATATGAAGATGAGATGGTCTTAGGCGGAGGAATTGTTACCGGTCTAGATTGACCAAGTTCAGATTAACCTGAATACTTCTTGTGCTAAAATAAAATGTGATACTATGCTGAATAAACTGAAAAAAGTTAAGGATAAAGTAACTAGTTCAACCGATAGTCCCGAAGAAAAGCTGA
>CAZJDP010000043.1:0-5109 GCA_964544805.1 uncultured Candidatus Saccharibacteria bacterium | reverse complement strand
TCTTGTTCGGGTGTGTGGGGCGGTTGTTTTTTGACTGGTTTATTAATATCTAACGCTTGCGGCTGTCTTTTTGGCGCTGGGCGACTATTAGTGGTGCTATGGCTTGTTCTTTGGGGTGCTTGCTGGGGCCTAGCAGCGGGCTGTGAGGTTTTTTCGGCTACCAAAGCGGCTTCTTTGGCCCGCTTGCGCCTGAGGCGTCTTTTTTGGCTGTCTGTTAGCTTTTGAACAGGAGCTGCTATTAACGAGGTAAGCGGCAGTCTGCCGGGGCTAGAAGCGCCAGAGCGGGCCGTACTAGCCCCACCGTTTTGATTGGCACTTGGCTGGTGGGCATTTGTTGGCAATGTTTTGCTGATAATTTCGGCCTCTACATCTGCTTTTGAACGGGCATATAATGCCCGTGAATGTTCAATTATTTCTTTAGTAGAGTCCTTGGTAACGGCTGGTATGTTCAGCGTTGTGCCTGAAAAAGGAGCGGCTTTTTCACCGTTAATGCTCATGCTGGTTACAAAGTTACGGTTGTGAAACGATGATAAATCGCCGGCTTCGAATTGTGGTTCGTAGTACTTAATTAAGAATGGACTGTCGTCTGGGCTGACCCTAAATGTAATCATGGTTCCAACATTACCAAATACGGCATCGCGCACCGCTTCTTCCATTTGCGAGATATATTGATTGGCAACTGTTAAATTAAGGCCGTATTTTCGGGCTTCGCTTAAAATAACCGCAAAACTATCGGTAGCAAAATTTTGGAATTCATCGACATATAAGTAAAATGGCCGGCGGTCTTCTATTCTAGGAATGTCGGCTCGGCTCATAGCGGCTAATTGAATTTTTGTAACTAACATAGAGCCTAAAATGGCAGCGTTGTCTTCGCCAACTAAACCGCGCGATAAATTTACTATAAAAATTTTACCTTCGTCCATTATTTGCCGGATATTGAACGAGCTTTTTTGCTGGCCAATTATATTTCTAACTAAGGGATTAGCTACAAAAGCTCCGACTTTATTTAAAACTGGGGCAACTGCTTCGTTGGCAAATTTTTCATTCCATGAGGCAAATTCTTTTAGCCAGAAACTTTTAACTACTATATCGTCGACATGGCTGATTACTTCGTCTCTGAACTTTTTTTCGGTTAACATTCTGGTTATATCCAGCATTGTCGAGCCTGGGTAGTCTAATAGGGCTAATATGGTGTATCTTAAAATATATTCTAATCTAGGTCCCCACGAATCGAACATTCGCTTTAAAACGCCTACCAGTTCGCTGCTTACCTGCCCTTTGCTGACGGAATCGTTTATTTCTAACGGGTTAAAGCCAATTGGGTAGGCGCTGTCGGCCGGGTTAACATAAACGACATCTTTCATGCGCCGTTCAGGAATATACCTAATAACATTAGAGGCATAGTCGCCGTGCGGGTCGATAACTGCAAAGCCTTGGTTATAAAAAATATCAGATAAAGTCAGCAGTTCAAGCAGGCCGGATTTACCTGTACCGGTTTGGCCTAAGATATAAACATGCCTGCCTCTATCTGCCCTAAGAAGGCCAAACATAGTATTGCTGCCCCTGAAGTTGGTGCTGCCAAATAAGCTAATTTCGTTTTCTGGAACTTTTCCGTAAGATGGAATATTAGCCGGCGGTTCAGCCGTTTTAGTTGTAGCCCAGACAATGTTGGGTGTTTCGACTGTTGTATGTGGCAAGTGGAACAAGCTGGCTAATTCCTCAATATTTAAAATAAAGCCTTTGTCATTAAAAAGCCGTTCTTGGTAATCGTTCAGCTTATTGGGATCAAAACTGGGCAGCTTGCTTTGAAAACCGTTTAAGTTAGTGGTATTAAACTGTTTGAATGTGCCCACCATTGCTTGCATACGCAGTTTTGCGGTGTTTTGGTCGTTTCCAGCATAGACCAGCCTAATTTTCACCTGGTAGCCTAGCTTTTTGCTCTTATCTTCTATAGCGGTAATTCGAGTTTTATCTCTTTCCGATGGTTCATAAGCAGTGGCCTGCCCTGGCTCGGGCGGTTTTATTAAAGCGCCAAAAGCTTGGCCTACATAAGATAATCCGCCGCCGCCGCTCCATACTGCCTTGCCAGATTTAATTCGGGCAATCATTTTACTACTCTTTTGATGCCATTCATCGCCAATTGGCCGGCACAGTATTTGGACCCACATTTCTTCATCTACCTGGTCTAGTTTAGCCAGGGTAGCTGTAATAGCCGCCAGCGGGTCCACCTCGAAGCTGGGAAAAGTTTTAATTGGCAGGGTTTCGTTGTCGGTTAAAACCAGCTCGCTAGTATAAATAACCCTTTGGGGCATTGCCCTATTGGCATAATCGCTGGTTTCAGAAATTTGGGCCTGAGGGTACTGGGCATATATTTGGCCTTCTACAAAACCCTGGAGATCTTTAGGGACCCAGGCATAAAAGCGAATTCTTTGTCCGATTGACGCAAATTCAAAGCCAATGTGCTGCTGTTTTAAGTAACCATCGCTAAACAGAGATTTTAGCGGTTTGTAAATACCATGAAGAGCCGCAAACATCTGTTCGGCCGACAGCTCTTTTTTATCGTTGGTCCGAGGTATCTCAACTAATAGCAGAGAATTATCTGTTGGTTTATTATCCACGAATCTATTATAACTCTTTTTATTTTTTCTTTATTGCTTAGGCTAAATGAAATGGCTTAAGCTTCTGCTAAAGTGTAGGTTGCTTTGGCAACTCGCTTAAATTGGTCTTTACCTTGCAAATTAAGCAAAATGGTTGTTTCTTTGACATGACGGGTTTTAAGGACTCTTTTGACAATTTCGTCCCGGTGTAGCGGTTCGCCGGCTTTCTTAAGAACATCACTAATAATGTCGGCGACTGTTCCCTTTTTATAGCCCCATTCGTCTAAGGCATAAATGCCTCGGCCGATAAGCACAAATCTTTTATCTTTAATTAGTTCGTTATGAATGGCCTGGGTGGTAACATCTTTTCTTTTAAAGTCGCTTTCACGAATGGCAGCGGCTATTTCGTTAAAATGCATGTGGGAGCCTTTTTCGCTTAAAATAACATAGATCTTATCCCTAATATTTTTAGGGTTAACCGTTGGCCATTTAATATAACCCCATTTACCGTTTAAGTGAGCAAGGTCCTTAGAAATAGAGGCAACAGCTTCTATGTGGGTAACATCGTCGCTGCCATATAGTTCGGCAACTTCGCTAATATCGCAAGGCCGGGCAATTTTTTTACGGATAATATCAACTATTTTATTGGCTTGTTCCCTAATGGTCTTTTCGTCATAAAGTTCCCTGTCGGCAGTCGAAGCAAAATAATGGTCTGATTCTTCTATGTTGGCTAGTTGCGGGGCTAGTTCGGCAATAAAACTTAAACGGGCCTGGTCAATTTTAGTGCCGTCTTTTGTCAGCAAATCTGCCAGTTGGCTAATTCTCATAACCGAACCGTTGGTTTTAATAATTTCTAAGATGTTTTCTTGGGCTGCCTGAAGCGATTCTAGCTTGCCTTCTTTGGCTGCATTTTTTAATTTAGTGACAATTGCTTTTTCTAATTGTCGGACTCTTTCCCTGGTAATACCTAATAATTCGCCAATCTGCTCCAGTGTTTCTTTGCGGTCGAATAAGCCAAATCTTCTTGATACAACCTCTTTTTCTCTGTCTCTATCTATAAAGTTAAGAATAGCATTAATAGTTTCTTCTAGATTAAGTGTTGAAAAACCGGAGCTAGTTTTTGGCTTTGTCATACTGGTCAGTCTCTCCTAATTTTTAGGTTACGATTTTTAAATTAACAATATTATAAAATTATTGAATGTATTAGTCAATACTATTCAAGCCAAGATTCTACTCGTAGTATTTATACGACATTGTTGAATAAATTTACAAATAGTCTTGCAATAAGCCTATTGTAGCACAAAGTAGACAAATTATCATATAGCAATTATTAGTAAGATTAATGGTTATGCTTGGTTAGCTAAAATAATTGGTTTATTTTTTGGTAGATTTTCTTTTAGCTATGCGTTTTTTTGCCGGTTTTGCTTTGGCCAGCAGTTCATTTGCTTCTAATAAGGTAATTTTTGTCGGATCTATAGCTTTTGGAATGCGGGCATTAACTTTGCCGTTTGTAACATAAGGCCCATAAGGCCCTCTTAAGACCTGTATTTTTTCTTCTGTAAATTCTTTAATTTGCCGGTTGGCTTCTAGTTGTAGCTTTTCTTCGTATAGCTCATTAGCCTTGGCTTCATCGACTTCGAACGGACCAAGCGGTTTGGTCGAGACAAAAGTTTTATCTACCTGAATATACGGGCCGAATCTGCCAATATTGGCTTTTATTTCTTTACCGTCAGGGGTGTGGCCGACTAGCCTTGGCAGCTTAAACATTTCTAACGCTTCTTCAAGAGTGATGGTTTCGAGCCGGGTATTGCTTGGAAAAGGTGCAAACTGCGGTTTTTCTTCAGAATCTGTCGAGCCTTTTTGCAGCATTAGGCCATATTTGCCGTAGCGGGCAAAAATTGGCTTGCCGCTTTTTGGGTCGCTTCCAAGTTCTCTGGCCTGAGAACTTTCCGACCGGCTGACTGTTTCTGCATTTTCTACTAGCGGGTGGAATTTGATGTAAAAATCGTCTATAGCCTGCTGCCACTTAATTTTACCTTCGGCAACTTCATCAAATTCTTCTTCTGCCCGGGCCGTAAAACTGGTATCGACAATTTGAGCAAAATATTTTGCCAAAAAGTCGGTGGCAACCACAGCCAAATGGGTTGGTATTAATTTCGATTTATCGGCTCCATATATTTCGGTGGCTTTTTTCTTATTTATAGAATCACCTGCTAATGTTAGCTCTATAACTTCTTTTTCTTCACCTTCTATATCGACTTTTTCGATATAGCCTCTTGTTTGAATGGTGCTAATGGTTGGCGCATAGGTGCTTGGCCGGCCAATTCCTAGCTCTTCTAGGGTTCGGACCAGACTAGCTTCGGTATAGCGTGAGGGATGCCTGGTAAACGACTGGGTAGAAGTCATCTCTTGCCGTTCTAGCTGTTGGCCTTCTTCTATTTTAGGCAGCAGCTGGTCTTCTTTGGTACCGCCGTACACTTTCATGAACCCGTCAAACAACAGCACCTCGCCT
>CAZJDP010000042.1:0-5255 GCA_964544805.1 uncultured Candidatus Saccharibacteria bacterium | reverse complement strand
ACCAACACTTTTCCATGCAAGACTAACAATATTAAGGCAGTGGTTTAGGCATGTTCCTTTGTAGGCGAAACTGCAGGTTGGATCTGTTTTAACCCATTCGCGGGCTTGAGCAGCTACTTGTTCACCGTGAGGAATTTTTACTTCTGCGCTATCGGTAATTTCGCCGTCTCGGCTTGATCTATTTGCTTGAACTTGCCGTTCGGCATAAATAGCTTCGGCGTAGTTGCCAAGACCGCCTTCTTTGAATATTTGTTCGATACCATTGCTAGAAATTATATTTTTTATTGTTGTTTCGTAGCTAGGGTCGGTTGCATAAGCCAATTTGCCGCGAACCAATATTTTACACTGCGGTCCACTAGTAGTTTGATGTTGCAGACTTCTTAAATAGCTATCTACGCTACCAGCGCAGCCCTTTTCAAAATTTTCGTGGCCTGGACCAACCAGCTTTAATCTATCTGCTACTGAATCTTCTGGGTTGTCGTATTGACGAAATGCCAGTTTTCCTTCTATTCTTTGGCCGTTAACTACTTCCCATGTCTGGCCATAAAAAACTTCGCCGTTCCAGTCAGAACCGGCTTTTATACCGAACAAATTATTACCATGGGCATGTTCACCCCAGCCGGTTTCTAGGGCACCTTGGGCTGCAACAACTGCCAAATTGACATCGGCATGGCTTTTGGCTGCTTCTTTGGCAATACTAACTACTAATTTTTTAAAGTAGGCTAATTTTTCCGGATTAGCTTTTATATCGCTGCTAACATACTTATCTACTGCACTAAGTAAAGCCTGTTCATTTACCTTAATTTCTACATTGTTAGATTGATTGATATTATTATTTTTTGTTTCCGTGCTAAGGTCGGGCAGTTCTGTAATTGGTTTATTAGACGCCGTGGCAACCGCAGCGGTAGTTAATAGCTGTATCATTTTATCGGCTTCCGGCGAACCGGTGCTAGCACTATTTAAATATGCTTGGTTAGAGCCGGCTTTTTCAGAACCATTTAAAAGCAGTAGTGAATATATAGCCTTAGATTGCTTGTAGGCAGACGGCACCTGGTCTATTAAAGCCTTGGCTTTGGCGGCAAACTCGGGGTTGTTTATAATACCCGGCCGCTGACTTATAAGCTTTGCATAAGCTACTAAATTATCTACATGGGTTTTTGCTTCTTTTTTTTGATTTGTGTCGGTAATTTGGTTTACCATTTTAGAAAAATGTTCTTTGGTTAGTGATTCTAAGTAAGAATTTAGGTCGTTATTATTAAGTTCGTAAGTATTTGCATTAAAATCACTAGCTAAGCTTATAGATAATTTATGTGCATCTGACTTATTTTCTAAAGTAATTTCTTCTTGCGTGTTTTCAATATTTTGTTCGGCTTTTGGTGCTGGCAGTGGAGTTTCGCTAGATATTTCTGCCTGGTTTAAATTAACTATAACCCTAGATGTTGCATCTTCGCTAGTTGGTGCCGCTGCATAAATACTAACTGCTGGCGCCTGTTGATTATCTGTTTCGACGGGAATGTCGGCCGTAGGAGTGCTAGGAGCGCTTGGTTCGGTTGGATTATCGCCTGCCGGGGTGTCAATTACTGGTTCGGTTGGCGTAAAAATTTCGTCTACCGGAACAATTTGGGTAGGGTCTAGGGTTGGTTCACTTTCCGGATTGTCTACAGGTTGCTGATTATCTGGACTAGTTTCGACTGGTGGGTCTAACTCTTTTGCGCCGTCATCAATTGGGTTTGGTGACGGTAATGCAGGGTCGCCCGGAACTGGTTCGGTAGTGGCGCCATCATTTTTTGGATCTGTTTGCACATCATTAACCGGATTTGATTCTGCCGGGTTTGTTACGGTCGTTTCGGTAGATTCTGATGGAATACCAAGAGACGCAGGCGTGCTTTCTGAGCTTGTAGGTACTAATTGACCTTCTGGCGTAGTAGTTTCTTGCGGTTCTGGGCTTGTAACGGGTTGGCTATTTTGGCCTGCTTCTATTCCCATGGTTGGTGCTTCTGGTTCTGGCTGTGCTTGTTCTGTGGCGTCGGCTTCAGGTTTTGCTGTGGCTGAATCATCAAATTTATAAACTAATGATTGTCCCGGCGAACTTTTAGGAATATTTAAGCTAGCAGCCGCGCTACCAGGGTTAATTGGCGCTGCTGCAGCCGATGCTGGGTTTAATATTGATACCCCTGCATACGCTACTGCGACAGCAGTAAAGCCTATATTTCTTTTTATGTGATTAATTTCAGGTTCGGAATCTTCACTTATTAAAACTTCTGGCTCATTTTCTTTAGCAACTTTATTAACAGGTTCCTTAGTAGGTGTAAACTTTACTTGCCTGGCTAGTGCTTTAGGCGATATTTCTGGCACATTATATTCTTGTTTTATGTACAGTTCGACTAAAGCTGCAGACGGCGCACCTACTGAAGGTTCTTGAAAATATTTTTTAGCTAGTTGAGCGAAATCTTTTCTTTTAACTAGATCTGGTGCTTTAGCAGAAATTAAATCTAGCTGTTCGCTTAACTGGCTAACTTGTCTAGTTCTTTTAGTGTTACCAGTTTTTATCTTAGAAGCAGTAAACTGAGCAGTTGCGGCAGCCCTAAAAGTAGCGCTTAATTCATTGGCTTCTGTCATTTTTTGTGTTGCCAAGGCATAATCTTTGGCTTTTTGAGCTTCTACAACTGCTTTATCTGCGGCAATAACACTGGCTATGCCCAAAACAACAGGGCTTGTCGAACTAAGAGCCTGAATAGGATCGGGCAAAACAATGTCAATTAGCTCTCTTTTGCTTGTAAGCATGTCGGTAGCTGGTTTAGTAGCTGTTCTGGGGTAGCTGTTAACTATGTCTTTCACTAAAATGCTAGCAATTTTTGCCCTTGCTTCTACCTTAACTGAAGGGTTGTCTAACTGCTCTAAATTCTGCCTGCTTGGCTTATCGCTATTGGCAGCAATTAAGGCATGAGTGGCGACCGTAACAGTTGGAACAAATTCATTTATTATTTCTTTGGTTAGCTGTTCAGCGTTTACCTTTAAGTTGCTATCTAAATTAGTTTTATTAGCTATATAATTTGCAACTTCTACTGCAACCGGTTTTAAAGCTGCTCCAGAAGCTATTTCTATTTGTTGGTTTACTGGCGAAGTTGTTTGACCGATTTGTTCGGCAATCATAGCCCCAAGCTCTATTGCCGAATCTTCTACCCTACTAAGAAGTTCTTGCCACGGAATAATTGTTTTAATACCCTCTAGGCCGATTGTTTGTTCTTGGCCAGGGTTGAACTCGGCTTGGGAAGCCTGGGTATTGTTATGTCGATTTCTTGGTTTAAACATAGCTTGTTCCTAATTGGCTTTTAAGTTTAATAAGGTACCCTTAAAACAGTTAATAACCACCTATCGTTCTATTTGCCTTTCAGTTACCTGTTCTTGAAGTTCTAATGCTGCAAGCATCATAGCTTTACCTACTGCCGAATTCTGACTTATGGTTTGGCCGACTTTATAAACAGCATTATTGACTGCTTTTTCTGCTTGTTCTATTATTTTGTTTCTATTTTCTTGTGCATCTTTGCTTCTTAAAGCTTGCGCCGTTGCTTGTTCGGTTATTCTTTGGGCTGTTTGGGCTATTTGCTCTTTTAGCTTTTCTATTTCTGCTTCTTTTGCAGTTTTTTCACTTAACAATATACTGCTTCTATTTACTGCAGCTAACACATGGAAATCTTCTAGGTGTTTTTTTGGATCTCTCTTTGAGTTTGGCGTTAGCTCAGAGCTGGCAATAAGCTGGTTATTGATATCGATGTTATCTTCTATAATAGCCAGCTGCTGGCGCAAAAGTCCTAAGTCTTGCGAGTACTGTTCTATTAATGCATAATCTGCCGAATGCTCTTTTATTTGTTCGTTTAAAAACGGTTCGCTTGCATCTGCAGCAGTTAAAAGCGGTCTTTCTTTTTCTACCAATCGGTCTAAGTTATGAGCCACTTCAACCAAATTTTCTACTAAATGCCAAAATTCTTTAGCCATTCTTTGATTAGTTTCTAATTGCTCACGAGTTGTAACGGCAAAATTGGCTACTTCATTTTTAATTGTTAAGAGTGCGCCTATTGCTTGAGCTGTAGTGTCTAGCTGTGTATTAATATATTCTTCGCCGTCTTCGCTTGAAAAAGACGGCTCTACTATTTCATTAGCATGTTCGCTGTTTTGAATAGTTGGCCAATCATTAAGCCATGCTGACAATTCATTTGGTTCTGAAACCTGGTTTATTGCTGGTTGTTCTTGTATAGACATATTTTCCTCCTGTTATGATTGGTTTAGCTGGCTTGGAACGCTTAAGCCCTTTATGCCGCTGCCCAACGAAAGCCCATCTGTTAATGCCGTTTGACCATACTTCGATATAGTACTTTCAGTTATTTTATTAATAGTATCTGGGTCAAGCTGAATGGGTTGGTAGCTTATGTTTGGGTTAAGCTGTTTAATATCGGCAGCAATCTTTTCATTTACTGTATTTGTTAATTGGTCTAAAAATATTGGGTCTAGCAGCAGCTGCTTGAATGTTTCGCTGGTAATTTGATTGCTAATAGCAGATTCATTACCAGGGTTTGCCAAAGAATCCATGAATAGCTTAATTTCTTTAGGGCCAAAATCTTTGTTTTGTTTTTTTAGTATTTCTAGTATGGCCTCATTATCACCTACACCGCCGGCTATTCTGTAAGCAAATTCTGGCGTACCGGCATTTACGGCGGAATTTTCTTGTGGCGGAGCTAAAAGTAAAAATTGCAAGTTTAATGCCGATGGAGATAGCGACACTTTTTGATTTTGTTCGTTATATACAATACTGTTCTTAAGCTGTGATTTATTGTAACTATAGTTGATTTGTAAATATGGGTTAACCGCAGCCATTCTGACCCCGTTAGCAAGAGTTAACTGCTGGCCATTTTGGTCTTTTGTGGTGTAATTAACTGCTAAAGAAATTTCTGGCTCGGTTGCTGGGGCTTCGGCCGTGCTTATGGCAAGAGGCTTTCCTATAAGAGGCTTTTCAATAGTTGTCTTACGGCTTAGCTGATCTGCCAGGCTGTTGAGCTCTTGCTGGGTTGGAGGCACAGGCTTTTCAAACATTTGGCCAATTACAGGCAGCTTGGTTAATAGACCGCCCTCAATATTATTATTGGCAACCACTGTTCCGGTTAGAATAATGGCCGATGCCGCCATAACTGCTGTAGCTTTTTTGTGATTTGCCAATGTTTCTTTAGCCTTAGAAAAACGCTTAGAAGATTCGGTATTTT
>CAZJDP010000041.1:0-5450 GCA_964544805.1 uncultured Candidatus Saccharibacteria bacterium | reverse complement strand
GTTGGTAAGTAAAAAGTAATCAAGTGCTATTATAAATCCGGCTTTAGTCGATTACTTAGTTTGATTTTTTTAAAATATCTTGCTATTTTGCTGCTCGCTTACTTTTTTATTTTTTACTAAGAGGGAGTGGGGGAGAAGGGTTCTTTTGGTTCGGTAAAAAATAATTAAATTAATTACCGGCTGATAAGCTAGTTGATGTGTGAATGTCGTAAAAAAACTATATTTTTCAATAAATATGTGGAAAAATCAAATATTTAATGTTCGCTTTTTGTTCACCACTTCTAGTTCGTATTTTGTTCATAAAAATTGTTTATTTTTGTGCTTTTTTGGCAGGAATTTAGTACTAGAAATAATTAATATTTATAATAATACTTTTTAATATTCGTCAAGGCCTCTCTACTTAAGGTTAAATGTTTATTTTTTTAATTATTTAATTAATATTATTATATTCACTACTAGAGCCTAGATTAACCGAATTTATACCTACATGCCCTGCAGGTTAGAGGATTATTAGCAATTATTGTTAATTAACCCCTTATAAAAGACGCATGTATATTCATCTTCAACTATCACTATTAAGTCGTAAAAGATATATTGTGCGACATTGAGTCTATTTCATCAGGGCACTGCTTATATATCAAATTCATATCCCCCCTTTGCGTTTGTTCGATTCAAAAATCGATGGCTATATTTTTTTGTAATTTAAAAAAAATATTAATTGCCTTTTTATATTTTTTGCTATAAATAATATTTATTATTGTGCTAAAGCCATTATGAATTCTTGTCGTTTAGCTTGAAGTATATTTGTTCGTAAAATGTTCATTTTGCATTTGTGTGATTAATGCCTATAAAGGCAAGTATAGTCTATGTTGCTTTGTTATTTTACCTTTAATAAGCCGTTTTTGTTGTATAGTTAAATTTGGTCTCGCTGAAAGATTTTCTAGGATCTGCAGGCTTTCTGCTTGCAAAGTTTTGCTTGCGGTTATTCTACCTAGCATTAAATACTGTTTAGAGCGCCAAATTTCGGGTGAAATGGTGTCTGTTAAGCTTCGGCCTTCAGTAATGTTGTCGGCTGCTAATGTAGCTAATCTTAAAAGCCCTAATCTGCCTAGCTTATTAATTAATAATTCAGCTGAAAAAGGCCGGTTTCTTATATCTATATCGGGGTAGGAGGTTGTTAGTTCTTTGGTCATTAAATATGCTTCTGTAAGCTTGTTATTTGCTGTCTTGACTTTAAAGTTATCAAAGGCATAAAGTGCCCTTATCCCATCTTTTGGCTCAAAAGTACGAACTATAAGCGAAGGGTTGGCGTTTGGTTGAAGATCTTCCCTGTCGCTACTGCCAAGTTTATTAGCGTTCTTAGAAAAACGAATCCAGGGGTTTTCTCTTAAAAAATTATTTGGACTACTAATTTTACAGTTGTTTAGGGAATGTTCATACAAGTTTATTGAAAAAACTTCGCTAGCAAGGCAGTCTTTGTGGCAAATAGTTAATGGTGAAATTGGTCCGCTGATACAAGGTAGGTATGAATCTACAATAAAAGGTTTTTTTTCGGCCTCGGCTATAACAAACGAGTGAGTGTTGGCAAATGCAATTTGGTGATGAATATTAAGTAGTTCTAATATCTGGCTGGTAGCGATAGTGTAGCCATAACAATCTACAATTTGTTTTTGTTTAATAGTGTTTTTATCAAGTGCAGAGTATCTCTTTTGTCTTTTTTTATATTTATACTTTTTATACTTGCTTTGGACTGAGTGCGATAGATTATTTAGTGCTTGATCTATCGGCTGCTGGTTAAAATAGTCTGCTATTTCTGAAATTTCTGAATCAGAAAAATCAGCAGTAAAGTCATAAACTTCTGGCTGATAATTGTCTGGATTATACTTTTCTACAAACGGATGCTTGTCCACTTATAATATTTTAGTTTAATGAACCTTTAATAGCCAACAATAGGTAATTTTTTAACAGAGAAATATTATGACATTTTAAAATGAAAAACCCCACACCTTTTTTTGATGTGGGGGCCCAAGATGTTCTTAGGACTTTAGGCATTATTGATATGCCCTTTGGGTTGAATGAACACTCAACCCTAAGTGCTCACATTTAGAGTGTACGCCAGAGAATTTCTCTAAGCTTTAATGAAAGCATGGACATATGCCTTGGTTTCAGCATCTACCAGCTCTCGTGCAGCTTCGAATTCTTCGACTGGCAACATTAGCAGAATTAGGACCTTGAGGATGATCCACTTCTGAAGGTGTTCAAGCATTCGGTCGTTCTTGGTGGTGCGTCGGCGAGAATAATCCCCATCGAGGTCTGCCCAGATGACATTGCTCGAATTAAAGGAAAGGACGCCGTGTTCACGATCAAATTCCCAGAGCCTGGTAGAGTATTCAAAGTCGGTGACTTCTATCCACAGGCCTAATGAATCGTCTTGAACGCATGAACGCCGTTTGCCTTTGCCTACTACACCGAATGGTATGTCACCATCTCTAGTGCTACCATCTGGATTTCGCTGGCCGTCTGCATCGGTTGAGCTATTCCTTTGTCGCTTTCGACCAGCTCCTCCTTGCCCGACTCGTGTCGAGGGTTTATCATCTTCTCGGATGATATTTTTACCCTTTTTCCCATGGCCTTCACCGATATGCCCTGTATGAAGGTGGGACTGAATTCCCAGAGCAAGCTCTTGGAATTGTGGCAAACGGAGCATGTTGCGCATTGACTCCATAACAGAGAGACTGATCTGGCGGTAACGCTCATCCTTCACCTGATCTTTCTCCTCTTCAAAGTATGCTTTACCATACTCTGCGAACCACTGGTCAAGGACAGCGTATAGCCCGATCAAGGCATCGTTGTACTCAAACTTGGTTCGTTCTGGCATCAGTGTGATGCCTTTTGCTCGGATAATACCTTCGAAATACCCGCTTCCGAGTACCTCAAAGACATCAGAGTAGGAAGTCCAGTTTCCGCCTCGTGCTTGGTTGATAAACTCACGCCAGGCTACGGGGTAGACAGAGTCCATTTCTGACACCGAGACATGACCATTACGCTTTCCGCCAACTTTGCGAGCACGATAGAGCTCGAACTCAACCGCACCCACATCGCTTTCTTCTAGCGTAATCACATCAAACGGTTCACCTGTAAAGGCAAAAGGTTTGATGTCACGAACGACAGCAAGGCCATCGTCAACAACAACGAGGCGCATTTCTATACTTTTTTGGTGCATGTGGTGCCCCAATTTCGTACGAATTTGCTCCTCGATTGCATCAACATCAATGCGCGTAACAGTTCGGTCGGTGGACAAGTCCATCAAGTGAACCATTGTACGCCATCTGCTTTGCTCGAAGTACTCTGCTTCAGCCGCCAACGCATTAGGAATACTCGGCATAGATGAAAGGTTTTCGCACGGTATGCGTACCTCTTCTTTTTGCCTTTCTACCTGCTTTGCTTCAAATGTCCACTTCACGGGGTGTGAAGAAGTGACATGCTGACTGATGAAGTAGAACTTGTTGCACTTATTGAGAGGCGAAATTAGACCGATTCCGAATCTCCCAATCTGCCGCTTGCCTTTTTTTGTTTCAGCGACAGAAGCAAGCGCATCATCGAACATCTCTTTGGATACACCTTTGCCGTTGTCAAGGACTATCATCTGACGATGATGTAGATCGATTCCGACAAAAATGCGCGTGGCACCAGCGTCAATGGCGTTTTGGGCCATCTCCACAATTGTGAGAGTGAGAGTATTGTACTTATTGGCTAACATCATTAAGACATGGCCAATGTGAGTACGCACACTCACAGTATCTCTTGACCTAGGTCTCATCTTGCTCCCCTGTGTTGTAGACGGGTCCGCGCAGATTTCATCTGTGCGAGGGTGACACTCAGTTGGACATAATTCTCTGGACCAACTAGTTTACGCATCTCTGCGCGTTGTTCGTCTGTAAAGTTATCGCTGTTCAAAGCTATCGCTAAAGGATATGCTTCTTTCAGGATCTCTGCCAGACGAACGATGGTACTGTGTTTGCTACTACTCACAGTTGATGGCCGTTCCAGCTGTTGATCTAATTTTTTGAAACCGAACTGCTCTTTAAGTTGCTTTTCGGTAGACATTAGATCATTAGCTTTTTGAGCAACTACCAGCTGCGCGAGTTTCCTTGTTCTCTTAGTGAGCTCTTTTTCACCATAGAGGAACCCAAGGATGCCGCTACCATAAGACTGAGCTAAACCAAGTTCGTCAAGAATCTGGGCAAGAGTCATTACTCTATAACCCAGCAGTAGAGCAAGTTCTTGGGCAAGGGGTTCCAACGATTCAAATTCCGTAATTCGCCAGTCATTTAGCTTGAAATAGCTGAGAATACGGATTTTTGTTTCGCCAGTTGGTGCTATGGATGTGCCAAACAGCCATCCCCCTACAGTGTTAGGGTGAGCGTCCATGTACTGGATGAACGACTTTATGGTTGCTCGGTCAGTGATCCGCAGTTGATTGAGGGCTTGCTCAAATGTTCCTGCGAACATGCTTATTCACCTCCTAGTTGTGAATGTACATCTCTAAACTAGAGCTTTGTATATATTAGAATATTATTAATATTCAGTCAATATAGGTTTATAGTAATCTTGAAATATTTATAAAATAATGATATAATAATAAATATGAGTAATTTTTATGAATTAATAGGCGATCAGTTTGACGGACCGGGAAATATTACATTTGAATACTATAATTTGCTGCAAAGTTTTAGAGCTTTAGTAACAAACAACGCTCACATTGATACCGATAGTAGTCCTGACGCTTTTATTCAGTTACAATCACTTGAGTCATTATTGCTCGAAGTCTTCATTGCAATAAAAAGTAATGAGTCTGTTGGGATTGATCGTAAAGACGATATGAAAAAAATGTTAATGATTGAAGTAGAAAAAAATATTGATAAATTTGATTTATTAACGGGCGATATTATGCACGCTATAGATATTACTTTGCCAGGTCATGGACTTTGCATGGATCATGCCAGTGAAGAGTATAAATATTACGAAGAAATTTGGCTTAAAGCCCAACCCTGTAGACTAGAAAAAATTTTTAATTTTAATATTTTTCAAGAAGTTATTATTAATGTTTGTAATAAATATGGATATGCAATTGATATTAGTAAAAAGTTAGCAATTTTGTTATATGATTATTTAGATTTTACCAACAATCAGATTGTTATGTTTAAAAATAATGATACATATGGCGTCGATACTTTGATAAGAAATGAAGTAATTAGCATACTAAATAAACAAGAACGACCCATTGACTTCTCTTCTTTAGTTGCTCATATCAACTTTGCATTAAGTGAATAAAAGCTGTTAAATAATTATTAGTTTTTAGCTATTTTACCTTAGGTGGAGGACGGTGGGGTCATCTTGTTCGGGTGTGTGGGGCGGTTGTTTTTTGACTGGTTTATTAATATCTAACG